>JAGVTF010000207.1 GCA_019136955.1 Verrucomicrobiota bacterium | reverse complement strand
CGTGATTTTGCTTCCGCGTTAGAAGCGCACAGCCAAGAAGTAGAGGTCTATGTCAAGTTGCCACGCGGATTCTATATCAACACCCCTGTTGGCAAGTATAACCCCGACTGGGCGATTGCGTTCTATGAAGGTAAAGTGAAGCACATTTATTTTGTTGCTGAAACGAAAGGTGATATGTCCTCGATGGAACTCCGCAAAATCGAGGAAGCCAAAGCACACTGCGCCCGTGAGCATTTCCGTGCTATCAGCGGCGATAACGTGAAATATGATGTAGTCGACAGCTATGACAAGTTGTGGGAGCTGGTACAGGGATAAAAATAGTCTGAGGAGAGTGAGAACATGGGTGGAGCTACTATTATATGTCCTAATTGCAAAAAGTCTTTTGAAATATCTGATGCCATACAGCACCAGATTGAGGATGAGTTGCTTCGGGCAAAAACTGAGCAGTCGGAGATACTCCGCAAGGAGTATGATGCCGTTGCCGAGATAAAGTTAAAGCAAGCCGTGCAAAATGCTATATCCGAGGCGCAGCAGGCGGCACAGCTTCAGATTGAACGGGAGCGTCAGACTTCTAAACTCGAATTGGACAAGGCTCGCCAAACCACTGAACTTGAAGTTGAAAAGGCAAAGCAGACCACGGAACTCGAAACCGAGCGACTGCGCCGTGAAGCCACCGCTTCAAAGGAAAGCGAGAAGCAGCTCCGCAAGCAGTTATCGGATTTGCTCGAAGAACTCTCCAAGGCAAACAAGGCGCGTGAGGATGCAGAACTCACGGCCCGCAAGGAACTGCTCGAAAAGGAAAAAGGTATACGTGCTGAGGCGGCGCAAAAAGCCTCCGAGGACTTCAACACAAAAATCCGCGAGCAGGAGGAAACCATCAACCGGTTACGTGAGCAATTAACCACAGCTAAACAGGTGGCGGAGCAAGGTTCACAGCAGTTACAGGGCGAAATCCTCGAGCTGGATATCGAGAATGCCCTCCGCAGCGGTTTCCCGTTCGATACAGTCGAGGAAGTCAAGAAGGGCGAACGCGGTTCGGACATTCGGCAAGTGGTCAATGAGCAGTTTTATATGAACTGCGGCTTGATTCTTTGGGAATGCAAAAATGCCAAGACCTATCAGGCAAGCTGGCTCGGAAAGCTGAAAGATGAAATTGCATCAGAAAAAGCTCAAATGGGCGTTATTGTGTTCAATCCCACTGACGGAGGAGGCGATGACTTCAAACAGCTTGCTGATAATATCTGGCTTGTGAAGCCGCGCTATGTGATAATGCTCGCCACGTTATTGCGGGAAGCAATCGTCAAGGTCTTTGCAGCCAATCGCGCTGCTGAAGGTAAAGATGTGAAGGTTGAACTGATATACAACTATCTGACCGGCGGCGAGTTTAGTAACCGGATTCGTTATATCCTTGAGTCCTACGACGAAATGGCAAAGCAGCTCGACACCGAGAAGAAACAAGCCCAGAAACGCTGGGCAGCACAGGAAAAAATCTTGCAAAAGGTCACAAATAGTCTCTATGGTATGAGCGGCGACCTCCAAGGTATAGCAGGCCGGGAGATAATTGCGTTGCCCGCTCTCGGAGATGACGTAGAAGAAATTCAAGCTATAAAGCCGCGTATATCGGAGCCGCGAAAACGAACGGAGGATATAGATGATGAATACTAAAATAACTTCCGCAATCGAAAAACTTATGCTAAACGCTGCGACTTTTCACGGCATTCCGGTTGAACCCACGCTTACATGCTTTGCCGTGGGAAACGGAAATTAGAAAAACTTATTACACAGGGACCGGGTGCGCCTCCACGGACCCTGCATCACGTTTTTAGCCCCCTAGAAGGTTCCCTAAGCTCACAGATTTGTTGGCGTGTTGACGTGTTGACGTAAATGTTGGCGTAAATCACACACGAAATAACACCACCGCACAAATGACAACAAAAGTCAAGCTTTTTTATTTTCTACCATTGGTAAGAAAAACGGTAATGTTATAACATGTTGTGTTTAAAGGGGTTGCGTGTTGCAAAATGAGCGAAAAAAGGGACAAAAATGGAGCCAGCAATCAGGATTGAACTGATGACCGTTCGATTACAAATCGAATGCTCTACCGCTGAGCTATGCTGGCCCCAAAAGCATCAAAAGAATAAATCGGGAAAGCGGTTTTGTCAACCCGCTTCTTACTTCAATGGTTCACCGGGTGGGGCGGCTGTTTTTTCCAGAGGTCGTAATAGTAGAGAGCGGCGACGATGATGCTGTGCCTGATTTTGCCTTCGGCCACGAGGGCCGGGATTTGCGCAGCCGGCACCAGCCGCAGCCGGATATCCTCCCCGGAATCCCATTCCAGTTCATGCTTGCGGATACAGCGCTCCACCAGGACCGTATGGGCGCGGTTGGTCAGGATGGCCGGGTTGGCGAAACAGCAGCCGATCCTGCGCGCATTTTCCCCTTCATAGCCGGTCTCCTCGCGCAGCTCACGGCAGGCGGCCGCCACGGGGTCGCTTTCGCCCCGGTCCATCATGCCGCCGGGCAGCTCAAGCTCGACCGTATTGGTGCCGTGCCGAAACTGCTCGACCATGACCACTTCGTGCTCGGGCGTCAGGGCGACAATATTGACCCAATCGACCGTATCGAGCGCATAGTAGGTGACCTCGGCACCGGTACGCGGGGAGCGCTTGCGGGTCGACTTCAAGGTGAAGATTTTGTAATCGCCGACCACCTGGGAGCCAAGCACCGGCCAGGGCTCCAGGGGGCGTGAGGGGTCCATAGAACAAAGCGCGCTTTCGCGCGCCTGTTCTGAGTTGTTCACAGATTTATCCATCTTTTGATTGAGCGCTAGGGCTCCAGCGAAATGGGTTCCGGTGCTCCGGCTTTGGTTTCGATTTCAGAGATGGCGGGATCAAGCGTATCGGGGATTTCCACAGTCCCCAGGTCACGGCTCTCGGCACGGCGGTCCAGTCTTTCCTGGCTTCTGGCCGCTTTGGCGTCGAGCTGGTCCATCTTCTCCTGAAACTTCAGGAGTTCTTTCTTTTCCTTGATTTCGAGCGCTTTCTCCTCTTCCAGAGCCGAGAGCATCTGACTGCGGGTATCGCGGTTGTACTCGCGCAGAGCCATGTAGGCTCCGGGGAGAGTCTTACTTTCAGTCTCGGAGAATTCGCGGATTTTTTCCGGATCATCCAGAATCGTCGGCCGAATGAAGACCAGCAGCTCCGAGCGGTCATTGGAGGTGCTCGTACTGCGGAAGAGATACCCCAGAAGCGGTATATCTTTGAGGTAAGGAACGCCGGAATTGCCCTTGCTCTTACTCTGACGGATGAAGCCGCCCAACATAATCGACTCCTGGTCCTGCACTGCGATCATCGCCGTGGCGTCACGGTTAACGGTCTGAGGCGCCTTGAGGTCATTACCCATCTCCACCCATTGGGCAAATTCGTCAATGGTCTGCGATATATCCATCAGGACCAGCCCATTGGGGGTGATGTAGGGGGTGACGTCGAGCTGGATACCGACATCCAGATAATCGAAAGAGACGTTGGCCGAACTGGTATAGCCGCCATAGTAGCTGCTGCTGGCATACGGTATCCGCTGGCCGTTGAAGAAACTGGCCGGCACGCCGTGCATCGTCAAAATCCGCGGGCGCTGCAGCACCGTGGCCTTGTTCTTGGAGGCCGCGGCCGCGACGCCGAACTCCCACTCGTCATTGAGTTTGCCAAAATAGCTGAAGCCGGCAGGCATATTGCTAAAGTTGCCCGCATTACTCACAGCCGAGGAATAGGTGCCCTGGCCGTTGAACATCCCGCCCAAACCGGAGAAATTAGAGTTATTCGTCCGCATCTGCGCAGCGGAGACTCCGAAGTCAAACTTGTCGCCCAAGGTGACATCCACGATGACCGACTCGATCAAGACCATCGGCAGGAGGAAATCGAGCTGGGCAACCACGTTGGTGATCACCTCCATGTCGCGCTTGGTCGCATAGACAATGAGGGAATTGGAGCGCTCATCGGGGATAACCTGCGCGCTATCCATCAGGAGTGATACCTGCTGACTGCCACCTGCGGCACGCCCCATGATGCCACCCATACGGCTCTGGAAGGTTCCCGGACCGGCCACTCCGGCTCCGGCTCCCAGCCGCTGAATGTTCACCTGGGCTCCCATCAGGCGCGATGTACTGCCAGCACCAACACGGGTATTCCGCGAGGTGGTGCTCCCCCGGCTGCGACTGCTGGCGCCGATACTGCCGGTGCGGCCTGCAATCCCTGCCTGAGTCGTACGCGCGGCGCCGCCGATGCCGGTGGTACCGGTCCCAATCAAAGTACCGACTACGTAACTGACATCTTCCACCGTCCCGTATTGAATCGGGATCACCTTAAAACTGTAATCATCCTCCAGGAGGACATCGACCCGCTTCAATATCTCGATCATGCGCTTGACGTTGACGGCATAGTCACGAATCACCACCAACTGGGAGTCCTCAATGGCTACGATGCCATTGGGGATTCTGGCAAAGGGCTGAATGGAGGCGATCACTTCGCTGGGGTAGGCGTTGGTCAACTGGATGATCTGCGTCATGAACTGGAGCGACTCGGGTATCTCTTCCAGCTCCATTTCATTGAGCTTGGCACCCATGCCGGCGGCATCCGTCAGAGGCGATGCGGTTACGAACTTCTGGCCCGAAGGGATAATCGAAATCTGGTTGACCATGAGGACACCTTCCAACGCCTGGACGAGCTCGCGCTTG
Organism: Verrucomicrobiota bacterium; assembly: GCA_019136955.1. Lineage (GTDB taxonomy): Bacteria > Verrucomicrobiota > Verrucomicrobiia > Limisphaerales > UBA1412 > UBA1412. Next base: position 224 of record JAGVTF010000207.1, on the reverse strand, counting down.
GTAAGCGGCGTCTTCATCTTGAAGTTGATCTGGGCCTGCGGCAGCGTGGAGGGCCGAATCACCGTGCGGCTGACCAGGTCCGCATAGACATCCAGGAAGGCATCCAGCGGCATGTTCTGAATCTGCCAGGCGCCCACAGGCATGATCTCGTTGGGGTTTTCCAGCTCCAGAGTGGTGAAAGTGGTCGGCAGCTCTTCGGGGAAGGCGGCCGTTGCGCCGGGCCC
>JAGVTF010000042.1 GCA_019136955.1 Verrucomicrobiota bacterium | reverse complement strand
AGTGGTTCCCCCATAGATAATTCAGCCTGTGCATTAGTTTTATATGTCCTCAGAGTCAAAATCTTCTTATCAAAATTTATAGACTCCCATTTAAGCAGAACCATATCTTTCAGCCTTAAACCTGTGTTGTAACCTATCAATATCAAAGACTTGATTTCGGGGTCTACTTTCTCGGCTTTTTTAATCATTAAATTGATTTCTTCTTCTGAAAAAATATCGTGGCTTTCGAACAGTGTTTTTTCCTTAACGCTCAGAATATCAAGGCAGTCTTTATTCCAGTTACAGAAATTCTCGAAAATAAAATGTAAAGTGTTCAGATAGCCATTTATTGTTCTACCCACTAACTTACTTTCTTTCAATGAGTTCTTAAATTCAACAATCATTCCTTCTGTCACCTCATCCAATGTACTAACCTTTGGATGATTATCGTTTAAAAATTTAATAAATCTGGATAGCCTTTTCTCAGTCTCGCCCTTTGTTTTTTTCGTTTGTTCCCACTTGCCCTTTCTCTTCTTTTTCTCCACAAATTTTTTCCATAATTCATCCAATCTAATTTTATCTGATGACTCTCCATATTTCTCCTTTAAGATTGACTTAGCCATTTTTCCTTGGTGTTTTTCTCTGTCCGCCTCTGACTTTTCCCCCTCTAGGTCATTTAAAAATTTTTGTAAATCGAACTCCGCTTGCTTCCTAAATTTTTCAAATATAGTGTCCCCACGCTGATTCAAATCATTGTTTGTTGGAGGTTCCCCTTCTACTCTTCCAAGGGAAACAGCTTTTTGTACTCCACGCATGGAATATCTGCCCTCTAAATATAAGAGCTTTCCCCCATTGCTAGCTTTCTTAACCTTGATATATAGACTTCCTTTTATTCCCATAGTAATACTCCCATAAAATCCTTGGTACAGTATTAAATAGTGTGAAACAGGGTGCAACACTTTTTTTATTTTGAGATTATTCTAGGGGAAAATCTAGGGGAAATACGAGGAAGAAGACGTTTTTTGGGCTTAAATAAACTTAAAAAAACTTTGTAAGTGCTTGATCCTGAGGATGGTACGCCCGTTGCGATTTGAACGCAAGACCCTCTGCTTAGAAGGCAGATGCTCTATCCAACTGAGCTACGGGCGCTCCACGGGGAATGACTCTAGATGGATAGGGCCGAAACTTCAAGCTGTTTTCAACATCCACTATAAATTGCCTAAAAGAAATAGCTGCGATTTTTGCAAAGTGGACAGGCCTGGCAGATTTTCTTGCCTTTTAAAGGAGATGAAGAGTAGAATGTCGCGACTTGAATATGACTTTAGGCACAGCAGCAAATCAAAAAACCGAAGCTCGCCCAGCCACTCGTGTACGTTACTGGGTAATTTTTTTTGCGATGACTTTGGCTATCATCACTTACGTAGACCGCGTATGTATGTCGTTAGCTGCTCCTGAGATCCAAAAAGAGTTTGGATTAACAGATTTCCAAAAAGGTCTTCTTTTCTCTGCGTTCGCTCTTGCCTATGGGCTTTTTGAAATCCCTACCGGCTGGATGGGTGATCGTTTTGGAGTCCGTAAAGTCCTCATGAGGATTGTGGTTTGGTGGTCCTTCTTTACAATGCTCAGCGGCTGGGCCCGAAACTACACCGTCATGCTCCTCACGCGCTTCATGTTTGGTGCAGGAGAGGCAGGGGCTTTTCCAAACATGACCAAGATGTTTTCAGTCTGGCTCCCACGAGCTGAGCAGACCATGGCGCAGGGGTGGATGTGGCTTGCTGCACGCTGGGGAGGCGCTTTTACCCCTCTATTAGTGGCCTTGTTTATTCAGTATTATTCCTGGAGGACGGCTTTTATTTCATTTGGGTTTTTGGGGATTATCTGGGCTTTTTTCTTTTACGTTTGGTATAAGGATAACCCTGCTGATAACAAAAAGATCAATAAGGAGGAGCTCTCACTTTTACCCAAACCTGAAGAAAATGTAGCTCGAGAACCGATCCCCTGGAATCGGATTCTGGCGCGAAAAGACATATGGCTGCTCTGGTTCCAGTTTTTTTGTCTCAACTACGGTGCCTGTTTTTACATCACCTGGCTGCCTACATACCTGCTGGATTATCGTGGAACAACTTTGACCAAGGGTGCTTTTCTCTCAGGTTTTCCCCTCTTTTTTGGTGGAATTGGCTCTCTTGTATGCGGTTACCTTTTAGGTTGGCTGGTTAGAAAAATAGGGGTTGCAGGGAAAGCCCGCAAAAGAATGGCTTCTATTGGGTTTACTGGCGCATCCTTCTTTCTGGCTGCATCCGCTTTTATTGGAAATCCCGTTTGGGCTATGGTTGCCATGGGTTGCTCAAGCTTCTGCAATGATCTTGTAATGCCACCAAGCTGGACCGCCTGCTCCGACATGGGAGGGCGATTTTGCGGCACTCTCTCTGGCAGCATGAATATGGTTGGGCAGTTTGCTAATGTGGCAATGCCGGCTTTAACAGGGTGTTTCTTGGGAAGTCTGGGGCTCTCCTGGCCAGTCATCATCTGCATTTCTGCCGGAATATACTTTTTGGGCGGTATTTGTTGGCTTTTTATAGAGAGCGACCAGCCTATCGATTTAAATCAGTAAAAATAAAAATAACATGAAACCAAATATCCTTTCTTTATGTGTCGGTTGCTGGGCTACAGCCTCCATTCTGGTTCTCTCTATGAGTGCTGACTCCAAGGATTACACAATAGTGACATTCGAGAAAATTCAGCTCTCCGATGAATTCCACGGAGAAGGAGCTGGCGTGGGAGATTTCAATAACGACGGTCACAAAGATGTCGTGATTGGAAGCCAATGGTATGCAGGACCAGACTTTAAGAAAAAAACAGCCTTTCGTCCTGTGACGGTGTTTGAGCCAAAAAGCTACTCCGATTCTTTTTGTACCTATGGCTATGATTTTAATGGAGATGGCTGGGATGATATTTTAGTCATAGATATTCCTGGAACACCTGCCGCCTGGTATGAAAACTCAAAAGAGAAAGAAGGCTATTGGAAGCGGCATGAAGTGTATCCCTGGGTGGGAAATGAATCTCCAGACTTTCTGGATATTGTAGGAGATGAAAAACCAGAGCTGGTTTTCAACATAGATGGGTATCTGGGCTATGCAACCATAGACTGGAAACAGCCTGAAAAGGAGTGGCAATTCCATAGAGTGAGTAACGCTAAAGGCGCTTTTTTCATATATACTCACGGATTGGGAGTTGGAGATATCAACGGTGACGGACGCAAGGACCTGGCGGAAGCGCTCGGATGGTGGGAGCAGCCTGCGTCCCTCGAAGGAGACCCTGTCTGGAAATTCCATAAGTTTCCTTTTGCCGACGGTGCAGCACAGATGCTTATCACTGACGTTAATGGCGACGGCAAAAATGATATTATTACAACATGGCATCCTCACAAGTATGGATTGGTTTGGTGGGAGCAGACTGAAGGCTCAAAGGGAGACATTGACTTTATTAAACACGTTATCACTGGAGAGAAAGAAAGCGACAGTCCCTATGGAGTCAAATTCACTCAGGCTCATGCTCTGGTCTCCGTTGATATAGATGGAGATGGACTACTGGATTTCGTTACGGGGAAACGCTGGTGGGCTCATGAGCCGCCAATTGATCCTGAAGGCAATCATCCAGCTGTTTTATATTGGTGGAAGCTGGTTCGCAATCCCGACGGGACAGCAGAGTTTATTCCTTTTTTAATTGATGATGACTCAGGCGTAGGAACCCAGTTTACGGTGGAAGATGTTAATGGAGACTCTTTTCCGGATATTGTCATTGGAAACAAAAAAGGCGCCTTTGTCTTTCTTTCAAAGAGGCAAAAGGTTACCTATGAAGAATGGAAAAAGTTTTGCCCTCAAAAAAAAGTTCTTAAAGCAGCTGATGACTAGGAAGGAGTTCTGTCTGGAGGGAGACTTTTTTGCTGAAAATAGCTTGAGTTTGTTGAAAAGAAAAACTAATACTAGAGAGGGTCTGGCATTCATTATGCTAATAGTAGATGCCTAACTTTTCAGTTTAGAGCCATGCACATTATTGTCTGTATAAAGCAGGTACCGGATACTGCAAACGTTAAAATCAATCCAGAAACCAACACTCTCATGCGAGACGGTGTTGAGAGCATTATAAACCCGTATGATGAGTATGCTTTGGAGGAAGCTCTCAGGTTAAAGGACAAGCATGGCGCCAAAGTCTCGGTCATCACGATGGGCCCTCCGCAAGCGGCGGTCATACTGAGAGAAGCTCTGGCTCGTGGGGCAGATGAAGGAGTCCTGCTAACAGACCGCGCATTCGCTGGAGCTGACACTCTGGCAACCTCCTATACGCTTGCCATGGCCATTCAAAAAATTAACCCTCACCCAGACCTGGTGCTTTTTGGCAAGCAAGCTATTGATGGTGATACGGGGCAAGTCGGCCCCGGGGTCGCTGAATATCTGGGAATAGCCCTTCTGGGAAACATCAAAACATTGGAAGTGGAAAAAGACCGCTTCAGGGCAGAGTCTGTTCATGAAAATGGCTCTGATGTTTTAGAGGGTGATCTGCCCTGTGTAATGACAGTTCTCAAAGAAGCCACTCCACCGCGATTTGCCAGGCTGAGCGGGTGGATGGAAGCTAAAAAGGCCGCACTGAAAAAGTGGTCAGCCCAAGATATTGCTGCTGACCCTGAAATGCTGGGCCTGAAAGGTTCAGCCACGAAAGTCGTAAGAATATTCTCTCCTCCTGTTCGAGGGTGCGAGCTAAAATGTGTCTGGAGCACAGATAAGGAAGTTGCCCTAAAATCGGTTATGGGAACGCTTAAAAAGAAAGGTATTCTGGAATAGCTATGGATAACGCTCCTATTATTATTGATCTGGAGAAGTGCAAGGGCTGTACAAAGTGTGTAAAGGGATGCCCTTTCAGCGCACTGGAGATGGTGGGCAAAAAAGCGGTTTTGGTTGGTGACTGCCGCGCATGTGGTGCTT
>JAGVTF010000276.1:2915-7893 GCA_019136955.1 Verrucomicrobiota bacterium | reverse complement strand
ATAGTCAGCGTCAAGGGTTTCTCAGAGTAAATATCTTTGCCGGCGTTGCTTGCGGCAATATTTACCATTGTGTGCCAATGATCAGGAGTACCATTGATGACAATATCGACATCTTTACACTCCAACAGTTTGCGAAAATCTTTAAATTTGTGCTGTGCCTTGAACTGCTCAGCAGCCTGGTTAAGATGATTCTCATTCACATCACAAACGGCAACAACATTGCCAAAGTGAGATGCCACGTTGCAATCTCCCCTACCCTGTCCACCACAGCCTATGAGCGCAATGCCGGGTTTGTCATTGGCAGATTTCGGAGCCTCCGCCTGCGGCAAGGCAAAGGTCTCTTCCGCATACCATAGCGGCACGGCAGCCAGAGCTGCTGCACCTTTTAGGAAGCTCCGTCGATTAATTTTTATGTTAAAACGTTCCATTCCTCTAAACTAAGTATTACTCAGCTCTGTGTCAAGATTTGAACCTCCATAAGAGTGAAGTTGCTTCGATTTTGTTGGCATAGAGATTCGCAATATGTTTCAATACCCACGTGATGAGATGCTGGTATCGAAACCCGGCCTCCCTTGGGTTGGCCGCTTTTTTTATAGTTTCCCTGCTCTTTAGCCCATTGAGCTTAAAAGCTGAAGAGACCCAAAGAGATGTGGATGATCTCTATATTGAGGTCTACAATACGATCCTGGGCGCTGATGAAGCTTGGCAGATGGGTAAAAAAAGAGATGCCTATGAACTTTACCAAAGAGCCCAGGAATTCCTGGAAAATATCAAAAAGGAGTTTCCCAGTTGGAACCAAAAATTGATAGACTTTCGGCTTTCCTATGTAAAAACCAAAATGGAGCAGTTCACTCCCCCTGCCCTGGATGAGGCGCCACCCGTTTCTCCGGCAATCGAGACGCCAGACTCTCCTTTTGCTCCCGATATTTCCGGTGACGCGGAAAATCAAATTCGCTCTTTAAAAGCACAGCTTGCACAACTGGAGAAAATCCGCGATGACCTGGGGGCCCGTCTTCGTGAAGCGACCTCTGCTCAACCAGCCACCGCCGACCCCAGAGAGCTTGAAAAAGCTGAAAAAACAATTGCCGAGCTCATCCAAACCAATGCCCTGCTCAAACTCCAGGTGGACGACCTCAGCAAAAGCCTTGCCCAGGAAGCCGACGAAGAACAGGCTTTGTCGCCCAGAGAAATCAGACGTCTGGATAAAGCTCGCGAAGAGATTAAAAAACTCAATGCCCAGATGAAGACCCTCAAACAGGAAAATTCATCTCTGCGCAAAGAAGCAAAAAAACAGAGTAAGTCCGCCAGCGATCCCGAAGAAGACTCAGCCGCTATCCTAATTCAAGCGCTGGAGCAAGAGATCACAACGATTCGCGCAGAAAACCAAAAACTTTCTTCCCAGCTCAAAACCTTGCAAACCACTACCCAATCCAGAGAGGGCGAGGAAAGTGAAGAGCTTCTGGCCCAGCAGCAAGACCTTGTCAGGGAACTGACGGAAAACATTGCGAAGTTACAATCAGAAAACGAAAAGCTCAAATTAACAGCGGATTTGGCTCAAAAAGAATCACAACAGGCCATTGAAGAGACTCTCAAACGCTATGAAAAAGTGGCCGCCGAGCTGGCACAGCTAAAACTTGAGTCCGGCCAGATACAACGTGATTTGCAAAAAGCGGAAGACCCCTCCGGACTATCTGCTCTTCAGGCCCAAATCGAAAGCTTGGAAAAAATGCTGGATGGCCTGAAAGAAGAAAACAAGGTCCTCCGCGATGCTGCTACCCGTAAAGGTGAGTCTCGGCTCCTCAACAACATAGACCGGCTCCGAGCAAAAATTGCAGTCTACGAAAGGACAAAAGAGCCCTACACGCCGGAAGAACTCGCCTTAATGCGACCTGGCAGGCCAATTCGCGTCAGTGCTGCCCTGGAAACCCATGCCACGCTCTCCACCAGCGAGCCAGCCAAAGGAACCCCCTTGGGCTCAAGCTTGCGCCACTCCGCTCCCCCCGAAGGCAGACAAATCGCAGCCGAGGCAATCAGGGAGTTTTCCGCAGGCCACATGAGTGAGGCTGAGCGTCTCTTCCAGCGACTTCTCTCCATGGATGAAAACAGCGTCTACACTCTGGGCAATCTCGGTGCAGCCCAGATTGAACTGAATAAACTCAAGGAGGCGGAGATCAACCTCAAGAAAGCTTATGCGCTGGACCCGGAAGATACATTCGTGATTAACCTGCTGGCTATCCTAAATCTGAAAAATCGAAAAATTGATGATGCCTTTGAACTCCTGAGCACCTCCGCCAAAATAGATTCCAATAATCCTGAAACACAAAACTATCTTGGAATGGTCCTGGGCGAGCGCGGACTCCGGACTGATGCGGAAAAATCTTTCAGGGCCGCTCTGAAGGCAGACCCCAACTATGCAGTAGCACACTACAACCTGGCCGTCCTCTACGCAACTACCAAGCCGGCTTACCCCCAACTGGCAAACTTCCACTACCAAAAAGCGGTCTCGCTGGGAGCTGCCACAAACCCCGATTTTGAGAGAATGCTCCAGAGAGCCCTGCAAGAGAGCCAGACTATTGAAGAAGAAGCCGAAAACTAAACAACAGTACGGACTCGCAGGGCAGACCTTCCCCTGATCGAAATCTGCGTCTCATGTATCTCCTCTTGGATATAGGCAATACGCACACACATGCCGGGCTGGCAACAGCCGATGGCATTGTGGACCAGATCGATTTACCCACGCTGGCCTGGAAAAACGCATCTATGCCTTTTCTTCTCAAAGGCTTTTGCCAGGAAAAAAATATTGAGCAAACCGCCTTTTGCAGCGTAGTGACTCAAGCTTCCGGCCTGGCCAGGATGATGCTGGACCGCCTCTGGAAGAAAGCACCTTTTGAGCTGACTTGCCAGACAATCTGGAAGATTGGCATCGATTACCCCATCCCCTCCTCAGTAGGAACGGACCGCCTGGCCAATGCCATCGCGCTGGCTCATCACTATGGAGTACCTTCCGTTGGCATCGATTTTGGGACGGCTGTAACATTTGATATCGTCAACACCGCTGGCAACTACGCAGGCGGTATCATTGCTCCCGGGCTCACCACCATGACCACCTACCTTCACGAAAAGACGGCTCAATTGCCCTCCATTGAAATATGGGAAATGCCTTCAGTCATCGGCAAAAGCACGGCAGACGCCATGCGGATTGGAGCAGTGCATGGCTATAGAGGGATGATTAAAGAGCTGATTCAGGAAATAAAAAAAGAGCTTCAGCCGGAGCACTTGCCCATTATCGCCACAGGCGGCTATGCTCATCTCATATCAGAAAAAATCCCCGATATTACCACTGTAGACTCCGAGCTCACACTCAAAGGGCTCCTGCAGGCTCTTCTGCACGCCTGAGCTTGAACTTTCCTTCCAGATAAAGCTGCTCCGCCTCTAAAACTAAATCTTTGGAGGTAGACAGTTTTTCTTGCTTTGAAGCTTCTTTTCCCTGATACTCCAGTTTAGTTGTGACGCTGATAGGAAAACTCTCTGATTTTCAGTAAAAATATGGGAAATCGTAAATTTTTAATTGGGGTTGCTGTCCTGGCCTTAGTGGTGTGTGGCAGCGGATATTGGATAAAAACATCCCTGGATAAGTCCAAAACATCTCTGGAACAACTGGCCGAAAAGCAATCTGCAGAGCAAACGCTTCTGGAATCTAAGCTGGAAGAGGCCCAAGCTCGCCTTTTAGCCGAATCCGTCGGACTGGATTTTCAGAAACTGGCACCTCTGGACCCCAAGTTCCTGATACAACGCCTGAACGAGCTTGAGATGGAAAAAGATCAGCCAGACAAAAACTACCGCGCTTTTTATTGCTTGCAGGGGCTGGCTGATGCGGGCACCAATGCGCTGCCGGTGATCAAAGATTTCTTCATAAGCGGAATGGATACGGATTTGGAACTTCCTTATTTTCCGGATCCCCATACGCTGCGACAAGAGATGACGGCCATACTTTGTGGAATGCGCACCATGGAATCGGCAGCACTCTTGAGCCAGTTGCTCCCCGTCACCCAAACAGTGACCGAGTTGGAAAACCTCTGCAAAGTCTTGTTGGAAATTTCTCCGGAGACCTTTCACTCTCACTGTGTCAAGGCTGCACGGAATCTGTATCGGGAGTTGGTTCCCAAAACGGAGAAAGACGTAGCCGTCAAATCTACAACTCAACAATTATCGGATGGCTCGGATATTTTGGTGGAGCTGAGGGAAGTTCCTGTAGAATCCGTTCAAAGTACCATCAGGAAATTGAATGATATCTCTCGTATCCACTCTCTTCTCTTCCAAACTCTCAAAGATATTGATTTCGCATATACACTCATGGAGGAGGGAGCCTGGATAACTAAGAGTCCTGTTTCGGGCAAAGAAACACTGAATGCCCCCCTTTTTTCCAGCACCAGAAGCCTTTTGGGTGAAGAGAGTATTCAGTGGTATTATGCGGCTTTTAAACACATGCGCGAAAACGCGCTCAACACGGAGGGGACTTCTGAACAAGTCGCATCTGATGGATGGTTTGGCTATGCTTTTTTCAAAGAAGTAGTGAGTAGTTATGCGGGCATCAACCCGATGGCGACAGAGATGTACCTCACCGTGCTGCGAGGGGACAGTATACCCATACCCACCCAACAGTATCGATATCAGATGGTGTCGGAGCTGGAAAGAATATATGACTATTTTGCTTCTGGGCAAAACCATATACCGCTTGCTGACGAGCGTAGGCACGGCTTCATTGCCGGCCGGCTGGGCCTTCTGGATAACATTGCCGCAGAGTACGCCAATGACGAGCTGATGCAGGAAGTGATTGGTGTCGCTCGAGCCAGCCTGGAGCGTCAGGCCTATCCGGATGCGGAGCTGCACGGAGAGCTGCTGGACGATGCCAGGGAAAACCTGACAACAAAAATAGAAGAAATGCGCCGTCAGGAAAAAACTGAAAGGATAGAGCAAT
>JAGVTF010000276.1:0-2864 GCA_019136955.1 Verrucomicrobiota bacterium | reverse complement strand
ATCTTTGGACGAAATGAAAAAAGAGATTTAAAAAAAAGGAGAAGAAAAACAGCGTTAAACAGGTTTCCTAAATCATTACTTATATGAAAAAGCTTTATATTGTGTTTGGAGTCAGCGCACTCATTGTAGCAGTGGCAGTGGCGATTGTTTTTCAGATTCAGCACTCCTCCAGCCGCGCGCTTCATCAGCAACGTATTGCCTGGGCGCTTCAGGAAGCTGATTTACAAGCCTCTCTCAAGGAGGTGGAAGCGGCCATAGAAACTGTACTCTCTAACAAGGCAAAAATGACTGTCCCCCAATTGGAGCCATCAGCCTTGGTAAAGCGTCTTGAACAGATGCAAAATTATACCAACAGCCTGCACAACACAGAGGAGCTACCATTGGAGCTACAATTACGCAACCAGTGGCGCGACCAGTTACGGGAGGCTTACTTCGTCTTCCAGGGCTTGATTGACAATGGCGAAAAATCAATCGATACTATTCGAGACTACTTGCAAAGCGGACACAACGTCATACTGATGCCCTCGTGGAACTCACTAGCGGCCTCAATCCGCTCCAAAACTAAAATAGATACCGTGCCCAGAAGCTCTCGGCTGGGACTCATGGGAGTGCTCATTTATCTTAATAGCCCAGCTTCAATCGGTTTGCTTTATGAAACCATGCTTGCTTCAAGCAATTCTGTCGAAATTCAGTACGCAGCCCGAGCCTTAATGCTGGCCAACAAAGAGGATTTCCGCTCCGCCTGTGTGAAGTCGCTCAGACAGATGCTGGCTGCCGAGCCGGACATGAGATCAATAGACATCTTATACTTCCTAAAAGAAAAGTGCGATGATGATGTTTCGGACCTGGCGATGACACTCGAAATCTTAGACCCAAATGGAAAACTAATAACCTCACAAGTGCACTACAGGCTGCAGTTGATGGGTGAATCAGCCCTTCCCAGCATCCGAGAAGCCTTCAGCAGCCCGGAGGTGACGATGATGGAGCGCATGGATACGCTCGAAAGCGTACGGAAATACATCGGCGTTAATGCGGATGCGAACTCTATGGTTAAAGTGACGGTCGATAACCTGGATGACAGCAGTATTAATTGCATGGGAGGCGTCTTGGCAATGATGATTTCAGACTGCAGTGAAAGGAATGGGTTCGACCAAAAAACAGTGACCCCTGAAATGATCCAGAGCCGTCTAAATCTTTTGAATGAATTGGAGCAATCCCATGGAGCTGACTATGCTTTCTTTCAAGAAAGTATTGGCGTTTCCCGGAATTTTCTAAACGAGGCTGCTGCAACTGGCACCCAACCTGACAGTGATAAAATGATGAAACAGCTCATTGAATCCGGCTATATGGATCGAATGGCCAGTGCCATGATAGAATTTTCAAAAAACAATCCTGGAATAATGGACCCGGACTAATAAGCATGATGGGGCATGAATAGGGACGCAGACTGAACGGAAATCGGCAATCCTGGAAACCTCTTCGTCTCCAAAAAACTCTATCTTGGCTGAGGAAACCTTCCTTCTTCCATTCACCAAAGAGTGAGTTTTTATAAAATACCTGTAAAAAAGCTTCCATCCGTCGATTGTTTGTTCTACAATCGTAGGTAAGTTAATGGAGATATATTTCTCAAGGCTTGCCGGAGACAAAAAAAATTGTAAGGCAGCCATGATGGATGAGGCGGCAATAAGAGAATATTTAAAACAATTCTAAAACTCTTTTCAGATGAAAAAGGTACTGAATCAGTGGAGACTGAGGCTTAAGAGCGAACAGTTCTGGCTGTTGATGATGCTCCTGCTGGTTATGTTGGCTCTCTTCGGAGTGGCACGGGGTGAGATTTTAGCTCTCCTGATTGGGGGGGCTATCTTCCGTTTTTTCTGGACTCATATTATGGAGGCAGAGAATTGGAAGAGAGAGGCCGTCCGGACCCTGACCTATGTGGGGGTGATTGGTGCCTTTATTTACGTGCTTGGGACCGATATCATTTTTGCGGCAGAAGGTCATGTAGGTGCACTTGCCGTTTTAATCCGAGCTGTTTTGGGGCTCATTCTTGCCATCTGGCTAACCCCTATTATCTGCACAAAAATCAGCAACTTTTTAGGAGGAGTTTTTTATGGTTTTGGCGGGCGAACCGAAAAAATCGAAAAAACTTTTTTAACCTCCGTTGTCGAGGGGCTCCGTAAAAAAGGAATGTTCCAGGAAGCTTTGGAAAACATAGAGAGCCAGCTTCGGGAACTACCCGACAGTTTTGAGGCGAGGTTTCTCAAGGCTACTATTTTGGCCGATGATTTAAAGGATGTCGCCAGCGCTGAGGAGGTTGTCAGCGAAATGCTTTCCCTGGAAGAATTGCCCACGGAACTGGGAGCCCTCTTCTACAACCGCATGGCCGATTGGCGCCTTACCCACCTTCGAGATTTGGAAGGGGCTCGGGAAGCTCTGCAATCCATTGTAGAGCGCTACCCCTCAAGTGAGGAAGCTTCGTATGCCCTGCAGCGCAAGAGCCGCCTCCGTCTATCCGATGAGGGAGCCCCAGAGGCGAAGAAAGTCATTCGAATTGTGGAAAACCTGGGGCTTAAGAAAGGTTTCAAAGGTTGGGAGATGCCGCAGGTGAGCTGGCAGGAAGAGGTCGCCCTCCTGGCTGAATTCCTTGAAGAGCATCCGGATGACTGGGATGCTCGCGAAAAATTGGCCTCTATCTATTCTCGACATTGCCACGATCTCCGTGCAGCGGTGGCGCAGTTGGAGATGCTCTTGGAAACTCCGGAGCAACCGAGAAAAAAAGTGGCCCAGTGGCTCAACATGGAGGCTGATTTCTATATACGGGCTCACGATTTAGCCGGGGCCAAAGCGGCTCTGGAACGAATAAT
>JAGVTF010000223.1 GCA_019136955.1 Verrucomicrobiota bacterium | reverse complement strand
TTCTTTGGGTGCAAAGAGAAATGTTTTAAAGCGCCAGGAACGCGTTGAGATATTGAAAAAGCGCAAAGAGTGGCGTGAAGGTGATCGGGTGTTTAACCTGAAAAAAACGAAATTCGTGGCTTAGTTTATGCAGCGTTTCAGCTGCTAATGCTCTTTTTTCATTTTGGGAATCGTCTCTTCTCCTTTGAAGGATGATTCCCGTTTTATTTCTCACCGTGGATAAGCCTAAAGTTCGTCTCCAAAAGTTTCTATCAGAAGCGGGCGTTTGCTCTCGTCGGGCAAGCGAGCAGATGATACTGAAAGGGAAGGTCTTTGTTAACGGTGCTCGTGTGACGGAGCTGGGCACAAAAGTGGCCCCTGAGGTAGACCAGGTGGTCGTGGATGGTCAGGCCGTCAAGACCCGCAGAAAAATCTACCTGGCGCTTTTCAAGCCACGTAATGTGGTCTGTACATGCAAAGACCCCCAGGGGCGCCTCACCGTAATGGATTTCATCCCTCCTGAGATGAATCACGTTTACCCCGTAGGCCGCCTGGATTACGACTCAGAAGGGCTCATTCTCCTGACCAGTGATGGAGAGTTCTGTAACCGTGTCACCCACCCCTCAAATGGAATTGATAAAGTCTATTATGTAGAGGTAAAGGGAGCCGTCTCCAGAGAGACTACCTCCCAGATGCTTAAAGGTGTTCACGATCAAGGAGATTTTTTGCGCGCATCGGCCGTTAAGGTGCTAAAATCCAATAACACTCGAACCTGCATGGCCATTACATTGCGCGAAGGAAAAAACCGGGAAATCCGCCGTATCCTGGACAGTCTAAAACTCATCGTCCTGGTCTTGAGGCGTGAGCAGGTTGGCCCAGTAAAACTGGACAAAATGATTTTAGGCAAGTGGCGGTTATTGACAAAAACTGAAATACAGCTTTTACTAGGCATATGAGTGCGATGAAATATTTCTTAATTTTCTCCCTGGCAGTTCTGGGACAATGGACTGCTTCTGCCGATATGGGTGCAATCGTGAAGGCAGACCGTGTAAACGTCCGCAAGGAAGCCTCTATCACTGCGGAGGTCATAAAACAGGTAAATAAAGATACCTTGTTAGTCGCAGTGGAAAGGCACGAAATTACCCCTTCCCATCAGGATGAACCCGTTTCCTGGATTAAAGTTCGACTCACCTCCACCAATGCTTGGGTTAAGAGCTCCTACCTGGATGACAAAGACCAGGTTCAGGCAGACTTGCTTAACTTGCGCGGAGGCCCTGGCACCGAGCATCAAAAAATTGGACAGGTTAACCGAGGTGAGACTGTCAAGCGCCTGGAGACAAAAGGCGACTGGACAAAAGTTCAGGTCACAGACTCCTATGGCTTCATAGCCGAATCCTACATTACTCTCACTGAAGAGGTTCCTGATATTGATGAAGAACCTTCAGCTAAAGCGGATGAACAGCCCGCACAAACTTCAAAAGAAGAAAAAGAACCAGCGGCTGACTCTTCTGCAGCCTCAGCCATAGAAATTAAACCGGCAATAGCAACCCAGCCTCCTGCAATCAGCCTGGAACCTGTTGAGGAAGCCGCTATTGAACCGGCCGAGGAAATAGAGATACCGGTCATGGAACCGATCGAAATACCAGCACCAAAGCCGATTCAAGAGCCACCGCCGCCTGCCGCGCCTGTTGTTGCGCCAGTACCAGCTGCACCGATCGAAGTTGCGCCAATTGAAACCAACCGGCAGATCGAGTCAACACCTACACCCGCCGCGACAGACTCTCTGGAAAGAATTGTCCTGAGAGAAGGTGTGGTACGTCCCACAGGCAGCCCTGCAGCTCCCAGCCCTTACGGCCTTTACAGCATTCAAGATAACCGTCTGATTAACTTTCTCTATGTCACTAATAGTGACATTATTTTGAAAAACTATTCAGGCAAAAAGGTTCATGTCAGAGGGCCGGAATCTATTGACTCTCGCTGGAGAAATCACCCGCTACTCACTGTGAGGACTATTGAGCTGCTCAGTCGCAGGTAAAGAGTAAAAAATGGATAATCTCATAGACGGCAAACTCATTGCCGAAACATTACATGCCGAAACCGAGCAAGAGGTTCAAGCACTTCTTGCAAAGGGGGTCTTGCCGTCTGTTGCTTTTGTAAGAGTGGGAGAAGATCCCGCCTCAAAGGTCTACGTGGGAATGAAGGAGAAAATGGCGGCAAGGCTTGGGATCAAGTCCACCCTTCATCTCCTGCCAGAGGAGACGACTGAAAAGGCGCTCCTCGAGCTCCTGAAAGAACTCAATAACGATGCTTCCCTGCATGGGATTCTAGTGCAGGCTCCTCTGCCCTCTCACATACGCCAGGCGAAGGTTTTTGAAACCGTCTCCCCTCTCAAAGATGTGGATGGATTTCATCCAGTCAATGTGGGCAAGTTGATGCTGGGTGATGACGATGGTTTTGTGCCCTGCACTCCTGGCGGTATCCATGAGCTGCTCAAGAGGTGTAAGATTGAAACTCGTGGTGCGCATGTCGTCATTTTGGGCAGGGGGAATATCGTAGGCAAGCCGATGGCCTCTCTTCTGATACAAAAAGCTCCCCATGCAAATGCAACGGTTACGATTTGCCACTCTCAGACTCGCAACATCGGTGAGCTCTGCCGCTCTGCAGATATCCTCATTGCCGCATTGGGAGTGCCTGAGTTTGTAAAAGCCGACATGGTCAAACCCAATGCTACAGTGATTGATGTTGGTGTAAACCGTATTACTGACCCCTCTTCACCCAGAGGCTATCGCCTCGTGGGCGATGTGGATTTTAAGACCGTGCAGCCTGTCGCTGGACGAATCACCCCAAATCCTGGTGGCGTAGGCCCTATGACTATTGCCATTTTGATGAAAAACACAGTTCGTGCTGCCCGAATGGCCACGGGAAGTGTTTCCGTTTCTAAACAAGATAAAACCCATTAACCTAAAAATCATTAATAAAATAGTATGAATGCATCCCGTATTTTGCCCGACTTGC
This sequence comes from Verrucomicrobiota bacterium, assembly GCA_019136955.1. GTDB lineage: Bacteria > Verrucomicrobiota > Verrucomicrobiia > Limisphaerales > UBA1412 > UBA1412. The sequence goes on along the minus strand of JAGVTF010000223.1, from coordinate 1,996 downwards.
AAGCCTCGCTTCTCTGCGAAGATGTGCGTGTAGAGTCCTCCGGTAACTTTATCATCGTTGGTGTTATTTCGGAAGTTCGAGTCCCCCAGCTTCCTATTGCTGCCTACAAACTTTGTGTCTTCAATCGCTGGACCGCCGGTATTGGTGAGTTTAACCAGGAAGTGCGTCTGGTGGCTCCTGATGGCACAACTGTCTTACGCAAAAGTGCTTTCAAGTTTGCTTTAAAGAACCCTGTACAAAACACAACCAATGTCTCTGTCTTTGGGCAGGTTGAGTTCAAAGAACAGGGAACCTATACTATTGAAGTTTTGATTGATGAGGTGATGAAACTTAGAGTCCCTGTTCCCGTTGTCCTGGTGCAGCAGAAACAACAGCCCCAGGCCCAAGGTGGCACCCAGCCTCCCTCTGTCCCTTAAGACGGTTCTCTCTGTTAAAAGTCTCTCCTGGTTTAAATAAAAAATCGGCCTCCTATTTTATTAGGAAGCCGGTTTTGTTTTTTGTTTAAAAAAAGCGGTGAATCCCAGAAAGAAAACACCGCCATCAATATCTACATGTGGGCCCAATACATCTCAAATAGAGAAAGTTGAGCCTCCTTTGTAATATTGGTGTACGCCAGGGAAACTTGATATCCCTGATGTTTGTTGCCCGTACAGCCGACTACAACACCGTTAAAACGGATTGGTTCACTGGCTTCCGAGCCTAGCACCTGTAAGTGCATTTCTGTATAGAGCCCCACTTCTTTTTCAGAGTGGAACTCTATCCCCCCCTCTCTCACCCGGTAAGAACCTAGTGTTAGTAGCTGAGAGTCTACATTTTCTTCAGACCCTGCATCGTGAGAGGGGAAATATGATTTATCTAGTCTAGCCACAGCAATCAATAAATGATGAACAACTTAGCCCATCAGACATCATGGTACATAAGATAGCACACTTGTTTTTGAACGTCAAATTGACAGGGCAAAGCAATCTGAAGCTGAAATTACGCATTATCTGGATGAGTTTCACTCAAGGGCGACATCGCTCGCAATTTGGAAATAATCCCAGGAAGATGCTCTAAAACATAGTCCACCTCTTCCTGGGTAGTATAGCGGCTCAGGCTAAAGCGGATCGTCCCTCTGGCTTGCATCGCGGAAAGCCCCATCGCATCCAGAACGTGAGACGCATCCATTGAACCTGTTGTACAGGCAGAGCCGCTGGAGACACAGATACCCAACTGATCAAACATCATTATAATGGCTTCAGCCTCAATGAAGTCAAACGTGATACTACTGGTATTGGGGAGACGTAAATCTTTGTGCCCATTAACCCTTGTGTTGGGAATGGTGGAGAGAATCTCTTCCTCCAGACGATCACGCAAGCCCCGCACACGGCTGTTTTCTTCTGAGTACGAAGCAAGGCTTAGCTCTGCCGCCTTGCCAAAGCCGATAATATAAGGAACATTTTCAGTCCCCCCGCGGCGTTTACGCTCCTGATGTCCCCCTATAACAAACGGTTTAAATGGAGTTCTATGTTTGATGTAAAGCATTCCAGTCCCCTTGGGAGCGTGGAGCTTATGCCCTGAGAGAGAGAGGAAATCTACATTCAGCTCCTTTACATTTATTTTAAGCTTTCCCGGAACCTGAACTGCATCAGTATGAAACAACACCTTAGCCTTTTTGCATATCTTTCCTATTTCCTCGATAGGAAAAATAACGCCTGTTTCGTTGTTGGCATACATGAGCGAAACCAGGGCCGTCTCGGGACCAATCGCCTGAGCAACCTGTGATGGTTCCAAAGTCCCATCAGCTTTTACCGGCAAAAAGGTAATCTTGTACCCTTTTTTTTGGAGAAAGGCAGCGTGCGTCATGATCGCCGAGTGCTCCACTGCACTGGTGATCAGGTGCCGTTTGCCTGTCGTCTCCAAGGCGCTGAAAATAGCCGTATTGTCACTCTCGGTTCCACAACTGGTAAAAACAATCTCTCGCGAATCCGACCCAATTAAATCAGCTATTTTTTGG
>JAGVTF010000078.1 GCA_019136955.1 Verrucomicrobiota bacterium | reverse complement strand
GGGGTATATCCAGGCCAGGAGCATGACCAGAGCGCATCCGCAGAAGATATAGAGAGCCGTGGCATTGCTCAGCTTCCCTCTCCAGGTGAGGAGAGCCGTTACCAGCATCAGGGCAAAGAGCATGACTGCGGTGAACTTCTGCCATTGGCGTGGGGATTCTTCAAGTTTTAGCTGCATGGTGTTCTCTTCAACTAATCGGGTTGTGGCTGGAAAGTGGGGGTAAGCCGTGAGTGGGGTTGGCCGGTACGCTTCAAAAGATAGTTGCCCAGAACCAGATAATCCATTTGGGTATTGATGAAACAGCGGTAGGCGTCATCGGGAGTACAAACGACAGGTTCGCCGCGGACGTTAAAGGAGGTATTGATGAGCACGGGGCAGCCCGTTCGCCACTCAAATTCGCTTAAAAGTCTGTGAAGTCTCGGGTGTGTGGTCTGGTTCACCGTTTGGACTCGAGCTGAGCCATCCACATGGGTGACCGCAGGCAGGGGCGAGTGATTCCTCAAAAGCGGAGAGTGACTCAAGGCCATACGCTGTGGGGGGCTTGCCTTTTTGACCTGGCAGACCAGGAGCATGTAGGGGGATTCCTGGCTCATCTGGAAGTGATCGCTCACTTTTTCGTGCAGGACAATGGGTGCAAATGGGCGGAAGGATTCGCGGAATTTAATTTTCAGGTTCAGGAGGCTCTGCATTTTGGGTGAACGGGCATCGCCCAGAATAGAGCGGTTGCCCAGGGCACGCGGGCCAAACTCCATCCTGCCCTGAAGCCAACCGATGACATTGCCCGCATCGAGCAGCTCCGTTACACGAGTGAAGAGAGCGGTATCATCCAGTTTTTCATAAACGGCCTTGTGTTCGCTCAAGGTTTGAGCAATTTCGGATTCGCTAAACTCGGGGCCCAGCAAGGCGCCGCTCATGGCATCCTGACCGGCGGGTTTACGTTCGGCCTCGGGCTCAAGCTCATACCATCCTGCCAGCGCGGCTCCCAGAGCGGCTCCGGCATCACCGGCTGCGGGCTGTATCCAAAAGTTTTCGAATCCGGCTTCCCGCAAAATTCTGCCGTTAGCCACGCAGTTCAGAGCGACTCCGCCTGCCATGCAGAGATTGGGGCTGAGGGTGACTTCCCGAGCATGGCGCGCCATACGCAGGAGGATATCTTCGGTGACTTTTTGAATCGAGGCGGCTACATCGGCATAGAAATCTTCAATATGCGAATCTGGCTTTCTGGGCTCAGCCCCCAGAAGCTTGTGAAGGCGTGGATGGGTCATCCGTCGGCTGGCAAGGAAATCAAAGTAATCCAGGTTGAGACGGATGCTACCATCAGCGCGAATATCGACCAGTTGCTCCCGTATCGCCTTCTCAAAGCGCGGAGTGCCATAGGGTGCCAGACCCATCAGCTTGTACTCGCCTGAATTGACCCTGAAGCCGCAATAGGCGGTAAAAGCGGAGTAGAGCAACCCGACCGAGTGTGGAAAACGGATTTCTTTGAGAAGCTGAAAATGTTTGCCTTCTCCCTTGCCGATAGTGGAGGTGGCCCATTCACCGACGCCATCCACGGTGAGAATGGCTGAGCTCTCAAAAGGAGATGCCAAAAAGGCGCTGGCGGCATGAGACTGATGGTGCTCCAGGAAGAGTATTTTGCACTGTGGGGAGAGCTCCGGTAAAAACTCGCGGATGGTTTTGCGCATGTTCAGGCGCTCGCCAAGCCAATTGGGCAGGACGTTCAGGAAGCTTCTGAGCCCCCGAGGCGCAATGGAGAGAAAGGTCTCCAGAGTACGGGTGAATTTTTGGATCGGTTTTTCGTAAAAAACAACGGCTGAGAGCTCCTGGGGGCTAATGGCTGCCCATTTCAGACAAAAGGCGATGGCCTGAACGGGGAAGGATTCATCATTTTTGCGGCGGCTAAAGCGTTCTTCCTGGGCAGCGGCGACAACCTTCCCGGCAACAACCAGCGCGGCGGCCGAGTCATGGTAGAAGGCCGAGATGCCAAGAATGGCTTTCATAGGAAAGGGTACATGAGCGGGGCCAGAACTGAGCCGGAAGTAAAAACAATGAGAGCACCCAGTAGAAGGAGGATAAAAATAAGCGGTGCAAGCCACCATTTTTTTTCTTTTCTCAAAAACTGGAGAAACTCTTTAGCTAATTCCCACATACAACAGCAGTTAGTGTCGTCACTTTACTAACAAATAAACAGTACAAGAGCAAGACAGTTTTTGCCTGAAAACTCCGTATTGCTTCAAAAATAACGCCGTTTTCTCTATGGAGAGCTGCTTGCATTTTTTCCTGCTTTTTGCTCCAATAGAAACGGTTTGGGTTTGAGAAGAGCTATTTTTTAATATGAAAGCAAACAAGAGTATATGGGGAATAATCATTGCGGCCATGTTCATTCTCGGCTGCGGTGTGAGCGAGGCCCGGGCGGAGAAGGCTCAAGAGGCATTCTATCTGCGCTTTACCGGTTTAAAGAATATCCGGCGCAGTGCGGATGGGACGTTGCTTAAGGCAATCCTTAAAAAGCCTGAAACAGTTTTTGTCCAAAGGATTTTCGCCCAACGGCTGGCTGATGAGGGGTTCTTGCCCTTCTTAGGCAATGCTCCCCTGGAAACTCTCTGGGATGATGAGGTTTATGCTCTGGCTGGAGGCGGGGAAACCCCCTTCTTCATGTTTGCCGCCAAGCTGGGACCGGTGGAAGCGCAAAAACGCTTTGACGCTCTTCGCGCTGCGCGAAAAGACGAGGGAATCCTGAAGTCTGAAACGGGAACCGTTAACCGCGAGGAAAGCTGGGTGTTGGAAGATGGTTCGGGTGTTTCCAAAGCGCTTGCTCACGGGTGTGGATGGTTGATGTACTACACTTGGAAGGGCGAAGCAGTGCCACAGGCAATCCCCACAGACTTGATTCACGGCTCATACACCATACCGGCTCTGGAGACCAACAGCCTGGAGCTACGCATGAACGTGGATGCCTGCCGTCCTTATCTGGGCAAGCTGGCACCACTGAGCCGGGAAGTTTCCAGCGTGAAGTTTTTGGGGTGGCTGCAGGGAGAAAATGTGCAGAGCCGCCTCTGGGTTCGGCTTAAAGAAGAGGTAAAGTTGGTTCAGAGTCAATGGCAGTTCCCCACGAATATCGTGATGGACCCCGTGGTTCAGCTAACCGCCTTTCGCGGAGGAGCGGACTTGATCCAAAAGAGCGGTTGGTGGAAAGAAGTGACACAGGGGGAGGTGGAAGCTCCAGAGCAGATGTACCTTTTTGCACGCAACGAAACGCCTTTCCTCACGACGCTTCTGGCTGATATGCCCCAACCAGCCGAGGCTGTTCGTAAGCTTGGCTGGGGGTTGACTCAGTGGGCGACCAACAGCCATCCAAAGATGAGCCATCCGCCGCAATTGGCGGTGAATACCAATGCGATAGAGCTTGGCTGGGTCGGCTGGCCGATCATTACCCCCTATCTGAGGGCAGCCAAGGATGGGGAAAAGGAGTATCTGATGGGCGGTGCGATTTTGGGTTACCCCAAAGGGAGCCCTCTGCCTGCCGATATCTGGAATGCGATTTCCAGAGAGGAAGATACATTCCTTTACTCCTGGGAGATTACCGGGCAGCGATTTCCACAATTGCAGGTGCTCAATGGTCTTTTTAAGATGCTCATGAGGGATGCACCGCCCAAGGTAACACGCACGGCCAAAGCAGATTTGACTCCTGAGGAACTGAAAGCCCGCCAGGAAGAGGCAAATCAGAGAAAACTCAAGAACCAGCGCGATGAAAAGGTTTCGAACTGGCTCACTTCAGCCAGCGACAGTCTGGGCAATTGCGTTACTTTGGGGCGACAGCTCTCGGCGCAAGAGCTCTTTTTTGAGCGCCAGTCCTCTTGTGGGCTCTCGGCACTGGAGCTCTGGATACTGGGCGAGTGGCTGATGGATAGATAGGAAATAGCCGTTAGATAATCCAGCGGATAGAAGAAAAGAAAGAAAAGAAAATTATGTTAAAACTGGGTGTAAATATAGACCATGTAGCAACGCTGCGTCAGGCTCGCTACAAGGGAAGAGAAGACGTTGGGGAGCCGAACCTGCTGGCAGCCGCGCTTACATGTGAAAAGGCGGGGGCTCACTGCATCACCGTTCATCTGCGTGAAGACCGGCGCCATATACAGGATAGAGATGTCTTTGAGCTGCGCGAAAAAATTCAAACGCGCCTGAACCTGGAAATGGCAAACATACAGGAGATAATCCAGATTGCCCTGCGGGTTAAGCCCGATATTGTCTGCATTGTCCCGGAGCGCCACATGGAGGTCACAACTGAAGGGGGGCTCAATGCAGTGAGGCAGGAGAAGTATTTGGCCGGCACCATCGGTCGCCTGCTGGATGCGGGGATAGAGGTGAGCCTTTTTATTACGGCAGACCCCGAGCAAATTCGGGCCGCAGCGCGCTTGAAGAGTCCTTTCATCGAGCTTTATACAGGGGGACTTGCGGAAACCGTCGGTACACCCAGAGAGGAAAAGGAGCTTGAGCGGCTGATCGCCGGCGCACAACTGGCCCATGAGCTCGGCATCAAAGTCAATGCGGGTCACGGCATCAATTACATGAATATGGATAGAATCTACCGGATACCGCATCTGGTAGAGCTCAATATCGGCCACTCGATTATCAGCCGCGCCATGGCGACGGGCCTGGAAGAGGCGGTTCGGCAGATGTTGAAACTGATGGAGCCGTATTCGCTCTAGCTAAGGTGGTTTGAAGTGAAAGAAGAACTCAAAGGCATTACGCTTCTGGGCAATCCTGTGGAGTCTTTTCCGGCAGAGCCCTCCGCCTCCACTCTGGAGACATTCCCGAATCGGAATCCCGACCGTGACTACTGGGTGAAGTTTGATTGCAGCGATTTTACCTCTCTTTGTCCGGTAACGGGACAGCCTGATTTTGCTAAAATTCATATTGAATATATGCCCGCAGAGCGCTGCGTGGAGACCAAGTCGCTGAAGTTTTACTTATCCTCTTTCCGTAACCAGAAAGAT
>JAGVTF010000058.1 GCA_019136955.1 Verrucomicrobiota bacterium | reverse complement strand
GGAGCGGCTAAACGGATTGGCAACAACGAGAACGCCAAAAAAAATCGCCAGAGCCGCCAGAACATAAAAGACGAGTGCCCCGGGCAGGATACTGAATAAATTTTCCCAATTATAGTTTGTTAAAGCTTCCAACATAAATCAGCTCCTCAGAGGATTGTGTTTGTTTTTCCACTTCATGAGGCGGTCCTCACGAATGCCGCCCAGTTCCAACAGTTTTTCTTTGTTCAAAATCATCTCTTCTCGGCTATGTTTGCACAAAGAGTAGTCATCCATGAGGAAGATGGCCTCCTCAGGGCAAACTTCTTCGCAGTAGCCACAGAAGATACAGCGGGTCATATTGAGCTCAAATTCCAAAGGCTGTTTTTCGACAACGCCGAGCTCAGGGTTATCGACGGGTCCAGGGGGGGTGATCTTAATGGCCTTGGGCGGGCAGATAAATTCACAGAGCTGGCAGCTGACGCACTTGACGCGGCCATGCTGGTCTTTTACCAGATAAGGGATTCCACGATAACCGGCAGGCAGTGTCCACTTCTCCTCCGGATAGCGCATTGTAATTTTTTTGCGGAAGAAGTGTTTGATGCTGACCGCAAAACCGCCGATGATAGCCGGCAGGTAGAGTCGCTCCCACAAAGTCATTTTTTTACGTCTTACAATCATCTTTTCGTCTCCACTCGCGGATTATTATATCTCGAAGACCCTCCTGAACATGGCGATTCCCCAAAGCAGCAGAGCATAGAACGCGATGTTGCAGAGTGCCAGGGGCATCATTTTGCGCCAGCCCAAGTCCATGAGCTGGTCAAAGCGCAACCGGGGCAGCATCCACCGTATCCAGACGATCAGGAAGACCATACAGGAGGTCTTGGTCAGGAAAATACCGATGTGGATGAAACCGATTAAGATACCAAGCCAGGAATTGGCCGCAGGCGCATTGAGCCAGGGTAGCGGCAGTGACCAGCCACCCAGGAAGAGGGTAACAAAGATGGCCGAGCCCATAATGACGGTTGCATACTCAGCCATAAAGAAGAGGGCGAACTTCATGGCGCCATACTCCACATTGTAGCCGCCGGCCAGCTCCTGCTCCGCTTCCGCCATATCGAAGGGGGTGCGGTTGGCCTCTGCCAGAGTCGCAATAAAGAAAAGGATCGCTGAAACCGGTGCCTGGACGATTCCCCAGTGGAAGGGGGAGGTAGTCTGCCAGGCGATGATGGCGCCAAGATTAGCGCTTCCGGCCAGCATGAATATCGGGACAATGGAGAGACCCATCGTTCCTTCATAGGAGATCATCTGGGCGCTGGCACGCAAGCCGCCAATGAAGGGATATTTAGAATTGGCTGCATAGCCGGCCAGGACGATGCCGTAGACCGACATCGAAACGACAGCAAAGGTGTAGAGCAGGCCGACATTTAGATCAGCAATGACCATCGGCTGGGCCCCGATATTGGAGCCAAACGGAATCACGGCCAGGGTCATCAGGGCCGGAATCATCAAGGCTGCCGGCGCCAGCCAGTAAAAGAAGCGATGCACACCGCCCGGGATAAAGTCTTCCTTGAGAAAAGCTTTGATACCATCACAAGCCGGCTGCAAAAGTCCCCAGGGTCCGGAACGGTTGGGGCCCAGACGGTCCTGGATAAAGGAGGCCACACGGCGCTCCAGGACAACGGTATAGGCGACCATGCCAAGAAGCAGGCCGATGCAGGCTCCGATTTTTACAAAAGTAAAAGCCAGCCACCACCAGAAGTGGGGAATCTGGTTAAGCCAATCTAAAAAAGTGAAAAGAAGTTCGCCAATCATTTTTCAGTCGGGTTTGTTGTTGAAAGGAGATTCATGCCGCTGGTGCCGAGCTCATTCCAGGTCATTCCCTTAAAGGCTGGGACCTCTGCGGCCATTAAGTTAAAGATTTTTTCAGGCGTCTCTGGCCAAGGTTGGTCTGTCAGGGCAGAGAGAATGGAAGAGAGTATCCAATACTCGGGGCGAGAGTCGCCAAGCGGATTGAACGCTTTGCCAAAGCGTTGCACCCGTCCTTTCGCGTTAATAAAGGTTCCCTGTTTTTCTGCAAAGCTGGCGCCGGGCAGGAGAGCCTGAGCCTCCAAAGTTGATTTATTGCCTAAAATGTCACAGACCACAAATAAATCGAGTCGACTGAGAACGCCCGCTTCAATCCCCATTTCAACGGGGTTTTCGCCAATGGTGATCAGGTTGCGGATGGAGCCTGCTTCAATTGCCTGGGCTATTTTGGGGATGCTTTCGCCTGGGGTGGCGGCGACCAGTCCAAAAATTTCAATTGCTTTGCTATTGGGATTCATATCGGCATTGAGCAGGAACGCATCACCTTCCCCAATGCGGGCAGAGCTATCGGTCTGTGCTTCCAGAAGCTTGGCAAGCCTGCTTGCCAGGAAAATTTCTTCGGTGCTCTGGCGTGCTGAGACCAGAATGGCAGTGGAGCCCTTGGGGGAAGCTTTGAGCGTAGCAGAGATTTTTTGCAGCGCTTTTTCCCAGTCGATTTCAACGCGGTTGCCCGCTTCTTCCCAGAGAACGTTCAGGAGCCTGCGGGGGTCATTAACCCACTTATAGTTGAGGCGGCCAGAATCGCACATCCAACTGGAATTGACCTCGTCATTTTCACGCGGAGTAAGCCGGTATATTTGGGCATTGCGACTGTGGATGAAGATGTTACATCCTGTGGCGCAGTTGGGGCAAATGCTGGGAGTTTCGGAAAGGAACCAGGTCCGCATCTGGAAGCGGAAATCACGCGAGGTGAGAGCTCCCACGGGGCAGATATCCACCGTGTTTAAGGTGTAGTTATGTTCAAAATCGGTACCTGGATAAGTAGCGATAGTATTGTGGGCACCACGGTTGAGAATCCCTAAAGCCGGGACTTTGGCAATATCTTCAGTAAAGCGGACGCAGCGGGTGCAGAGAATGCAGCGCTCATTATCAAGGACAATCTTGGAGCTGATAGCCTTTTTCTTGGGTTTCTCCAGCTTGGGTTCGAAGCAGTAAGAGGTATCCTGTCCGTATTGGTGGACGTATTCCTGAAACATGCACTCGCCGGCTTTATCGCAAATAGGGCAATCCAGGGGGTGGCTCAGCGCCAGAAACTCCAGAACCGCTTTGCGAGAGCGTGTGACCCCTTCAGTCTTAGTGTAGACCTCCATGCCGGGGGTCACCGTCGTAACGCAGGCGATTGCCTGACGGGGCATTTTCCTGATTTTCGGAGAGCCATCCGGATTCAAAACCGGTTTGCGGTTTTGGTCTAAGACAGGCATTCCATACTCGATCAGGCACATACGACAATTTCCGGCGACGGGAAGCTTGGGATGATAGCAGAGGCGGGGAATCCGGATTCCGACATAATCGCAAGCCTGAATGATAGTGATTGGCTCTGGCTTGCCAGTGACAGGATGAGGAAGCGTCTTGGGGGCGGAGACCGTCTGGCCGTCCACCTTGAAGGTAATCACGGGAACCTCCTCTTTGGCTTGAACTTTCTTTTCGTTACTCATTTTTTTCTCTGTCATTTTATGCAAACCGGTTGATGCCGGCTTCACCCCAAATTTCTTTGCGAGAGTCTTCAGCCGCTGCGCAGAGGGAGAGGAACTCCTCGCGGAATTTTAAAAGATAGCTTTCAATCGGCCAGGAGCTGGCTTCGCCAAAGGCGCACAAGGACCTGCCATCCATAATGTTTTGAGAAATACGAACCAGCTCATCCACATCCGCCCGCCGTCCGTTGCCCTCAAGGATACGTCTCAAAATCAGGTTCATCCAGCGCGTGCCTTCTCTGCAAGGGGTACACTGGCCGCAGCTTTCATGATAGTAGAACTCGCTCACGTTGGCAGCAACTTCCACCATACTGGTCGTATTGTCAATGACGACGATGCCGGCAGAGCCGATCATGCTCCCTGCAGCAGCGATGCTTTCAGTATCGAATGGCAAGTCAAAGAGATCGACCACTTTTTGGGTTTCGGAACCGTCAGGGTTTTTGGTTTTGAGCGTCACCTTTTCATCGGCTCGCAAAACCTTGGAAGAGGAGCCCCCAGGGATGATCGCTTTGATATGGCGTCCGGAGCGAGGGCCTCCGGCCAATTCGTTAACAATTTGGCCCAAAGTGACTTTACCGGTTTCTATTTCAAAATATCCCGGGTTGCGCACCTGGCCGCTCACGCCGACAATACGCGTCCCGGTGTCAGAGGGTATTCCGAGCCTGGCATACTGCGCGCCGCCCATTTCAACCACATGTTTTACCGCACAGAGGGTCTCTACGTTGTTGACAATGGTGGGGCACATGTATAGTCCCAGAGCCGCAGGGAAATAGGGAGGCTTCAGGCGCGGATGGGGACGGCGACCTTCCAGAGAAGCGAGTGCGCCGGTTTCCTCACCGCAAATGTAGGCTCCGGCACCACGATGGAGATATATCTCCAGGTCATAGCCGGTATTCAGGATGTTTTTGCCCAGGAGCCCCTTAGCCCTGGCTTCATCGAGAGCGCGATTTAAAATTTTGGCGCCTTCATTGAATTCACCGCGAATATAAATATAGGCAAGATGAATATCATTGGCATAGCAGGAGATGATCATCCCCTCGATGAGCTGATGCGGGTCTTTGTAGACGATTTGGCGGTCCTTAAAGGTGCCTGGCTCAGACTCGTCGCAGTTACATACCAGGTAGACAGGCTTGCCGGAAGAGCGGTTCACAAAGCTCCACTTCAGGCCGGTTGGGAAGCCGGCACCGCCGCGGCCGCGAAGGCCGGAAGCCTTTACTTCATCGCACAACTGCTGCTGTGGAGAAATCTTTTGGCCTTCCTTGGTAGTCTTTGGTTTGAGTGAGAGAGCCTTCTTGAGAGTCTTGTAGCCACCGTGCTCCAGATAACAGGAAAGAGTGGTATTGTATTCTTTGTTATCTAAATCTTTGAGGATGAGTCTGTTTTTCTGAGGCATAAAGCGGGATTGTTAATCTTTTTCTTTCTCAGTGCTTGACGAATGATTTTCTGTGGGTAACATAACTGCGTTTTGCCGAATGGTGTAACGG
>JAGVTF010000264.1 GCA_019136955.1 Verrucomicrobiota bacterium | reverse complement strand
TCCAGAGCTAATGGCCAGCTCGGCCACCTGGGCCGCCAGACCCTGAGCTCCCTTTTCTTTGGGGTAGACCCGCAGAGTGAGCGCATTTTCTCTTGTTTTCACAGTTTTAATCTCTCCCGCCATTGAAAGGGTTTTAAGTTTCGCCTTGAGCTCTGCCTCGTTCACATTTTGGACAGTAACCAGAATGGAGGCAAAGTCCGGGTGCATGGCCTTGAGCTGGCTTGGTGAACCGTTGGCAACGATTGAGCCACGGTCAATAATAATAGTGCGAGTGCAGACCTCTAAGACCTCTTCCAAAATATGAGTTGAGAAGATAATCGCCTTGCGCTTACCCATATTCCGGATGAGCGAGCGGACTTCATGCTTCTGATTGGGGTCCAAACCATCGGTTGGCTCATCCAGAATGAGGTACTCGGGATCGTGAAGAATGGATTGCGCAAAGCAGGCGCGGTGGCGAAAACCCTTAGAAAGAGTGTCCACATTCTGATGGACAACAGACTCCAGAAAACAGGTTTCAATGGCAGACTCAACAGCCTTCTTGCGTTCGGCTCCACGCAAGCCGCGAAGCTCAGCCGCAAAGTTCAAAAAACCATAGACCGTCATATCCGTATAGAGAGGAGCGTTTTCAGGTAGATAGCCTAAAGTTTGTTTGGCCCTGATAGGGTTTGCCAGCATGTCGAACTCTCCTACGCGAATGCTGCCTGAATCTGGTGGAATGAAGCCTGTGATCATTCGCATCGTGGTAGATTTACCAGCTCCGTTTGGCCCCAGAAAGCCGAGAACTTCTCCCTTGCCAACAGTAAAGGAGATGTTGTCCACTGCTCGCTTGGGACCAAATAATTTGACTAGATTTTCTATCTTAATCATTTGTGTTCCTTAAATCAAAACCGTACCTTGCTTCCCACAGAAACAAAGTATGTATCGGTCCTCATTTTTTTGAAAATATACGTTTAGCCTTGGGGTGTGTGTGCATTTACACCACCACCCGTCCTCGCTGCCCATTTATAAGGCAATATGTTGCTTCCAATCAACCTTAAAATATGGTTTATCTCAGCCAAACAGGGCTTCCTCCGCCTCTTTTTGCGCTTGTGGTGCTTCTGAGAAAACTGTTTGCAGCCAGCAGGGCGAAGTGTTATCCTCTTTGCAGCTATGAAAATAAGGAATAATCTTTTTAACTGGATTTTGATGGCTGTTCTGTTTCAAGGTGTTTTGACTCTGAACAGTTGGGGCGCTTCTCCGGCCAAATCGTATCATTTTGATGAAAAAGGTATTTCGCGCGAGGCTCTGGATAACTACCTGGCGCGCTCCATTACCATGGCCTGCTTTCTTACGCCGCATCTGCCTGAGGGGAGTCACTCCAACCCCTACCATGACGATGACAAACGGATGCTGAAGGAGATCGGAGCTAAGTTCATCGGCAGGGCTATTTATCGCTGGGGAGGCGAGTCACACCTGAGCACCACTGAATTTTGGTCTAATGCAAGGGAGATTATCCAGGAGTTCCACGCTTTTGATCCTGACATTGTTTTTCAAAGCTGCCTCTTTGAGGTTGTAACACGTGAGGTGGGGAACGTCCCCATACCCGCCTGGGTTTTCGAAGGGTATGGCCTGCCTGTTGAAGAGCGCAACTTTTCCTACGAAAAAATGCTCAATGAAAAAGGTGTTTTTGTTGATCACTGGAGCCGCGATAACAGTGTGCCCGACATCAGCCGTCAGGAGACCCAGCTCTGGTTTTACTATCTGGCCGGCGCTTATATGGAGGTCGGTTGTGAAGCCTTCCACCTGGGGCAAGTAGAGCTGATTGGGATGAATGACCCCGAGCGCAAGGCCTGGGCGGATTGGATTGCCAAGATACGTGAGCTGGCCAAAAAGAAAGCCCGGCGCCATTGGATAATTCTCGATGCGCACGTCCCCCACGGCGGAATGCTTTTGAAGGGTAAAAGCCTGATTGACTTCAACTCATTCCCGCTGCGAGTCAAAGATGTGCCGGAAAAACCAATGGGTGGAAAACTGGAGGTAAACTATCTCGACTCCATTTATAAGAAGAGTTTGGGCTGTGAGACCCCTTCCGGCTGGAGTTGTGAGCATCTGCCATACCTGGTCGAGTTTGATAACTACGGCAGGAGCAAGAACCCCGGCGTTGCAAATGAAGGCAGCTACTATGCCTGGGGTTGGGATGAAATCTCCTGGTACTCTCTTTTGCCCGAGGAAGAGCGAAACAGCTGGCTTGAATATGCCTATAACTGGCTCAAGAAGACCGATTCCGATGGCCACCTGCAAATGCCCGGTAACCGGATTATTACCTGCCCCAATAAGTCAGAAGGCAGATATCGCGCCAACCAGAAGAGTGAGCAATGTCCCATCGGCTACTCGCAAGAAGGCACAATCAAAAAACTCTGGAATCCTTAAAGGTCGCCACCCCTCTGGCTAGCTTGCTCAGCCTCATACTTTTCCATAGCGCTGAGCAGGCTGGGGACCGTATAAGGGGTGGCCTCGACAGTTGCGGTAATCTGCAATGCCGCCAGTGCCTTGCTGGTCTCTGGGCCAATGCTCGCAATTTTCAAGCCGGGGAATTTTTCTAAAAGAGCAGGGAGGGGGTAAAGGCTATGAAAATGCAGGACTGCTGAGGCGCTGCAAAAAGTGAGCCAGTCAGCGCCTTCAGCGCGGAAGAGGGCGTTCTCCATGACTTCAGGAGACTCAGCCAGAGTGCAATAGAAGGGGATATCATCTACAATGGCACCCATGTCTTCGAGCTGGCGGGGCAGGTCAGCGCTGCCGATTTCAGGGCGTATGAGCAATATTCGGCGGTTTTCCAAAGCGTCAAATTTATTTATCGCTTTGGCCAGAGCTTTGCCCGTATGTTCTTGTGGGATAACATCCACCTGAAGGCGCAGCTCCTTGATCTTTTCAGCGGTTGCAGGGCCCACCGCAGCAATTCTGGCACCTCCGAAATCTCTCATATCCTGAAACCTGCGGAAAAAGAGCCCAAAGAACATCTCAACCCCGTTTGTGCTGCTAAAAACAATCCAGTCATAGCCGTTCAGGCCGGCAATTGCTTCGACGATTCCTTGATGGTCCGGGTGCGGCTCGATTCGGATGGAGGGTATTTCAATGGGCTGGGCACCTCGCTGGGAAAGCTCCTGCACAAAGGATTTTGATTGTGTGCTGGCACGCGTAACAACAATCCGCTTGCCTGAGAGGGAGCTGCTTTTCATCGCAACAGCTTCGCAAGCCTTCAGCCAAAAAGCTCTTTCTTTTTGGAGCAGCAGGAGAGGCTGCTCGGAATCGGGCGAAGGCAAAGGTTCTGCCAGAACGACTTCACCTTGTAGCTGGTCAGGTGGAGTGGGAGTATCGCCCCAGTCTTGAACTTTGGTGCAGTAAAGCAGGTTCTCCGGAGGTTTGCAGTTACTCCCCAAGTTTTGTGCTTGAGCAAGAGTGGTCAGCTCAATCTTGTTTTTTTCGCACTGGAGACGAATATACTCTTGCGCAAGCTCCGAGATTTCTGGGTCCAGAATAACCTTATCAACCTCTTTGAGCCGATCTGCAACGCGGGCGCTTACGAATGGCAGCCTTTCGGGTCCGACCCCGAAGAGGAAAACTTTCCCTTGCATCCTTTTCATGCTGCTTCAGTTTAGCAGAGAAGCATAAAACGTAAAGACTCCCTACAGCCAATGGATAAAATAATAGCGATTATTCGAGAGCTGCACCGAAGTTTGCTCTTTTTAAAAAACACGTTTGCTGCTACAAGTAAAGGTCTTTGAGTGAGCGATTATGAAAAAACTAGCACGCTGTTGGATGATCTTTTTTCTTGGACTGGTCTTTACCATTGGGCTTTCCGCACAAGGATGGATGCAATGGAGAGGCCCAGCGATGAACGGCTCCACAACAACGACCAATCTGCCAATCGAGTGGTCTGAGCAAACCAATATCGTCTGGGCAGTTACGATGCCCGGCAAAAGCGGCTCCACTCCTGCAATTTTTAATACAAACATATTTGCGGTCAGTCAGGGCTCTTATGGTAGGCTTCTTCTCCTGAACCTGGCTATGAAAAACGGAAACGTTCTTTGGGAAAAAGAGATAACACGTGTTGAAAACTGGGAGAGTGACTCCTCTTTTGAGAAAGGTTTCTACTCTTTGAGCTCCCCAATAACCAATGCCAAGAATATCTGGGCGCTATTTGGGAGCGGTCATATTGCCGCTTATGATTTTGCAGGTAATAAACTCTGGAAGCGTGATCTCCCTAATGAACATGGTCTTACAAAGAGTCGCTTTCTCAACGCAGTCACGCCGGTCTTCTTTGCCGGAAGGCTATATAACCCTCTGC
The DNA here is from genome assembly GCA_019136955.1 of Verrucomicrobiota bacterium. Taxonomy (GTDB): domain Bacteria; phylum Verrucomicrobiota; class Verrucomicrobiia; order Limisphaerales; family UBA1412; genus UBA1412. Next base: position 706 of record JAGVTF010000264.1, on the reverse strand, counting down.
CGGCCGAAGACTCGGCTTCCCAGCCGAAGCCTCTCCTTTTGTGCCGGGATGCAAAAAACGGAGCAACTTTGTGGACTCAGGAGTGGCTCGCTCACGCCAATGAAAAACAGAGATGCGGCCCCCTGAGCGCTTCTCTCTATGAAGGGGAGGGTGAACAGAAAAAACAGCTCATTGTCTCTGGGGTCAGTGGTATCACAGGGCATTGTTTGGAGAGCGGCGATGAAATTTGGAGCTATCTTCCAGCAAACGGGCAGTCAGCTAAGCAGGAGCTCATTTTATCTGCACCGGTGCCGGCGCCTGATATGGGAGTGCTTTTTGCAGTTATCTGTAGTCAAAAATCGCTAATTGCCATCGATATGAACAGCGCCACAGGTTCCGTCGAAGAAAAGGATTTAGTCTGGATTAGCCAAGAGCAAGATGCTTTAAACAGCGTCTCTTCTCCTCTCTACTATCTGGGAAAAATTTATGTGTTGGAAACGGACTCTCCCAGCTCGTTGGTTTGCAGAGAGGCTGTAAATGGAAAAGAGCTTTGGAGGGGGCGGCTGAGTGTGAGAGATCGTTTCAGCAGTTCACCCACTGGAGCGAACGATAAAATCTACTGCCTGAGTGATGAGGGGCATGTTCTCATTATTAGCGCCGTTGCTTCACAGTATGAGGAAATCGCCAGCATAAAGATGGATGGCCAGACTTTTAATTCCAATATAGC
>JAGVTF010000159.1 GCA_019136955.1 Verrucomicrobiota bacterium | reverse complement strand
GTAATCGCCACCACGCCGGCGCTTTTGAGCCCTCCAATGGGGGCCATCTCTTCACCTGCCAATCCCTTGCTGATCGCTCCGGTAATGAGCACATTGACCAGCGCCTCCTTGCGGCAACGCTCCATCACGAAGGCCACCGTACTCGGGTTATCAATAGCCGGAGTGGTATTGGGCATACATACCACGCTGGTAAAACCGCCGCGAGCGGCCGCCTCGGTACCGGTCCGGATCGTCTCTTTTGCCGATTGGCCAGGCTCGCGCAGATGCACGTGCATATCGATTAGCCCCGGGCAAACCACCTTGCCTTTGAGGTCGATACGCTCTGCCTGCGCAACCTTTTCTTCGGGGATTTCAGCCCCCACCGCCGCGATCTTACCATCCTCGATCAGCAGCTCACCCTTCATATCCAGCCCGTTGGCTGGGTCCACTATTCTTGCATCTTGAAGCAACACCAGGCCCATGCGCAGACACTAGCCATTTAAGGCTCCATACTCAATGCAAATCTATAATGAATAAGACCCGCCATCCTCCTGGACAGCAGGCCTTACTCCCTCACCTTCTTGGCATAGATGCCCCCTTTGCAGATGAACTGACAGGGGGAAATGAAAAAACTATTCTACAACCTCGTTAATATCGACGGTCATTTGCAGGGCGATCCTCTTGTCAATCTCACTGGCCAGAGGGATGTTGGTTCCACCGCCCTTGGTCCGCACCTGAGTGGTTACACGCACATTACCTTCGGCATCATCCACTTTTACGTAAACCGTACTGGTATCCACCTTGCCCTGCAGGGAAAGGGTAATCGTGTTCTCACCATAAAGATTGCCCATGGTGGCAAGCACTTTTTTGGCAGCCTGGAACGCGATGTCCATCGTCACGGGTGCCTCATAGGTACTGGTGATCTTATCGGTAACCATCGGGTTGCCCATCTTCTTGCCGCCATCAACCGTTCCCACGCAGCCGGCCAAAATCGCAGCAAAGCAAAAGAGCGCCATGGTTTTCAGAAACATTCTTATCGTCATCATAAAGAGTTACTTCTATTTTAGTTATAAATTCTCGTTAAGAGGGTTACTACCCGTTACCCTGCTAACCAATAGGAACAGGAAAGCCAGTTACTGTCAAGCTCAGCCTCTTTATCTGCTCTTTTTTCAGAAGTAGCCCGCTGCCCCTAATTAAGCTTGATGCAGCCGGAGCTAATCAGGGCCATTGCACAAATAAATAAGGCTAAAACAATCCTCATACAGCTTTATTCCTCAGCAGCTCTATCCCGTGGTTTGCACAAACCGTTTCGGCAACACCGACCGGATTGCTCTGCTCTGTCGCACTTATGAAACCACCCCGGGGCCGGTCTTGTCAAGCCTGGGCAGCGGTTTATCTCAAAATTCAAACAGGAAAAAAGAGGAGCTCTATCGGACACCTACTGAACCGGTGGTAAAAAATAAACTTTGCCCGGCTCAATCATCCCGGCAGTCGTAAGCTCCAGACCATTCAGGCTCAGCTCCACTTTCCGTGAGTGGCTCTCACTGAAAAACCTGAGCAGCCCACGCCAATCCATCGGCATTTCATACTGAATCAGCCGGCCTCCCTTGATATCCGCCAGGCGTTTGGCCGCGGCTATCGCCTCAGCTTCTCCCCCGAGCTCATCAATCAAACCAACGTGATAAGCCTCACTGCCCAAAAGAATTCGCCCGTCGGCATACTCCTCCCAGTTATCGACCAGCGGCCGCGCCTGCACCAGCTCCTGCCGTGATTCCTGAGTCCTCCCCTCTTTTACGACCTTCTTGAAGCGGCCATACATATTGTCTATCAAGGCCTGCATCATCTCTTTTTCTTCCGGAGCAATATCCTCCTCCTTACGGCTGGGGCTCAGCATATCCTTGAAGCGCCCGCTCTTATAGACCATCGGTTTGACTCCCACCTTGTCGAGCAAGCCGCGATAATTGTATGAGCTGGAAATCACCCCGATGCTGCCGACAATCGACATTTCATGCGCAACCACCCATTGGCAGGGAGCGCTCACGTAGTAGCCGCCAGAGGCCGCCATACTGTTAATCCAGGCGACTACCGGTTTTTTGGAAAGGTTATGGAATCTTTGAATCTGCGCCGCAATCAGGTCACAGGCAAAAGCCTCCCCACCGGGAGAATCCACCCGCAGAATAACCGCGCGAACCTTGGGGTCGTTCCTCGCCTTGTTGAGCTGCTTTTCAATCTGCCCCGGGCTTATGCTCACCCTGCTGGCATAACGGCTACTGCCCGGATCAAAGATAACCCCGCTCATCTCAATCAAAAGAATCTTGTTGCCCGCATCATCGCCCAGGTCCCTACGGAGAATGATCTCCGACAGATCACTGGAGCCATCATAAAGGTTCTGGCTTTCAGGGCAGCTTATACTCTCTTGTAAAACATATTTTAAGCCCGAGCCCATCTTGCTCAAAACCAGCAGCAGCGTTGCGCAGCCAGTCACAAAACAGACGATGATGGCAATCCAAAACCACTTCCATCCCGAGCTCTTTCGCTTTGCCTCTGCCGCAGCAGCGGGAGCCGCAGGGACCGGCGATGGTGATGACGCATGTACAGGAGGTTCTTCACTCATAATTTTATTCTAATAAATGGATTCTGACTCTACTTTTTCACGGCGCTACCCACTGCCTCCTGGATACTCGCAAACCCATTGGCCTTGAGAAGCTCCTGAAGCCCAAGATTAATTTTCTTAACCACCAGCGGCCCTTCATAAACCAGGCTGGTAAATATCTGTAAGAGCGATGCACCGTGGGTGATCTTCTCCCAGGCATCTTCAGGCGTAAAAATTCCACCCGACCCGATGATTGGCACCTTCCCCTCCGTCCGCCGGTAGAGGTATTCAATCACCTCAGTGCTCCGCTTCCGAAGCGGTTTGCCGCTCAGGCCTCCAGTTTGGGCATAAACTTTCTTCACCTTGGGGTGATCGCTTTTTGGCCGTGCAATCGTCGTATTGGTCGCCACGATTCCGGCGATTTCCAGCCTCGGTATCAGCTCTACGATATCTTCGAGCGCCTCGGAGGTAAGCTCCGGCGCCACTTTGAGCAGTATCGGTTTGGGGGCCTCTTGTCCCTTCCGGTTGTGCTCTTGCAACTGCGAGAAAATCGCCCTGAGCGCCTCTTTGTCCTGCAGCTTACGCAAATTCGGCGTATTTGGCGAGCTTACGTTCACCACAAAAAAATCGGCCAGCTCCTTCAGTTCCCTGAAAGAACTAGCATAATCCTGCGGTGCTTCCGCCAGCGGCATCTTCTTGGATTTGCCCAGGTTAATCCCCACCGGGTGGCTGGGCCAGCGCCCCTTCTCTTTGCAATGGCTGAGCACCTCGGCCAACTTTTGCGCTCCCTTGTTATTGAAACCCATCCGGTTGACAATTGCCTCCTCCCGAACGGCACGGAATACGCGTGGCAACGGGTTGCCCGGCTGTGCATACCAGGTCACGGCTCCCAGCTCGCTAAACCCAAACCCCATCGATTCCCAGGCCCTCAGCGCCACACCCGCCTTATCCATCCCGGCCGCCAAACCGACCGGATTGGGGAAGCTCAGCCCAAAAAGTGAAACTGGCAGCTCCGGTGATTTACAAAAAGAACGCATCGCGGCGCTCAGAAGTGCCGAAGCGCTCACCCATTCCAATCCCTTGAGCGTCACATTGTGTACAAACTCCGGATCAAAAGAAAACAGGACCGGTCTGGCCAAATATCTATAACACCATTCCAACATGTTCAGCCTCTCTCAAATTTCTCTTTCACTCAGCGCACTGTGATTACCGGCCCGCTTATCGAACACCTTCACCGATACCCCCTCCTGCAATACGAGCGAATGCGAGGGGACACTCTCGGTCAGGTAGACGTTGCCGCCAATCGTGCTCCGCTCCCCAATCACCGTGTCGCCTCCCAGGATGGTCGCCCCAGGATAAATCGTTACATGATCATGAATCGTCGGATGCCGGATAACGCCCCGCAGTTTCTGGCCCGCTGCCGTCGATTTCGCACCCAGGGTCACCCCATGGTACATTTTTACATGGTTGCCGATTCTGCAGGTCTCGCCCACCACCGTTCCCGTACCATGGTCAATAAAAAAATGAGTCCCTATGCAGGCCCCCGGGTGAATATCAATGCCGGTGCGTGAGTGAGCCCACTCGGTCATCAGCCGCGGGATAACCCCCACCCGCATCCGGTAGAGCACATGCGCCATTCTTTGAACCGCGATGGCCTCGATAAAGGGATAGGCGACGATGACCTCTTCACGGCTCGGCGCCGCAGGGTCTCCGGCAAAGGCCGCCTCGGCATCTGTCTCCAGCAAATCGCGTATTGTTGCAAAGTGCGAAAGAAAGAGCGACACGACCTCGGAAGCCATCTGCTCCAGGTCTGCATCCTGATACTCCTGCGCCGGAGAAAAATCCAAACTTTTGAAAACCTCCTCCTCCAGTCGCGCACTGACCGAGCCGGCCAATGTCTGGGTCCGGTATCTCAAGCCCTGCATCGCCACCGGGTAGCCCTCAAAAAACCCGGGTAGCAGCAGATGCAACAGATCCTCGGTGATCTGTGCAATCCCTGTCTTGGAGGGCAAATTGGCCCCATCTACATTGTTAATTATTCCGGTCTTCGTGTAGGACTCCAGGAGCCCATCCACCAAAGGTTTCAAAGCATCGCTCATGCTGCCGGCTATTATCTTATTTTCTTCACCTCCGTGCAAGAAAGTAACTGATAAAGATAAAGATTTGCATGTTTGGGAGCTCTTAAGAGGGTAACTCTTCAATATAGCAGCCAGCGCAAAAGAGATAGAAAATACTTTTTGTTTTCCTTTTCTTAAAATTATGGCATAGTGGAGACGTCTGCGCCACCAAGGCGCGTCTATCTTTCAGAAAAAGAATATGCCATTAACTACAACCAAAGATTTGTTTGCCAAAGCGTTAAAAGGCAAATATGCCCTTGGGGCATTCAATGTGAATAACATGGAGCTCGTTCAGGCGATCGTTTCCGCCTGTGAAGAAGAAAAAGCTCCTCTGATTCTTCAGATATCCAAAGGCGCTCGCAGCTATGCCAACCCGGTCTACCTCAAAAAGTTGATCGAAGCTGCAGTAAGCCTCTCCAATATTCCGATCGCCGTCCATCTGGACCATGGAGACTCCTTCGAGCTCTGCAAAGAGTGTATCGATGAAGGCTTCACAAGCGTGATGATCGATGGCAGCCACCTTCCCTTTGAGGAAAACATTGAGCTGACCAAACAAGTGGTGGAATATGCCCATGCCCATGGTGCAGTTGTGGAAGCTGAGCTTGGTAAATTAGTCGGCTCTCAACATGATGATGGCGAAGACTCCGGCGAGTTCAACCTCTCCAGCGTCTACACCGACCCCAAAGAAGCGGTTGAATTTATTAAAGCCACCGGAGCTGACTCTCTGGCCGTAGCCATTGGCAACTCCCATGGCGCCTATAAATTTACCGGTGAACAGCACCTGGACCTTGAACGCCTCAAGGCCATTAAAGCTGCACTGATGGAAGCCGGTCTGGGTGATTACCCGCTGGTCCTTCATGGTGCCTCTTCCGTCCCTCAGCATCTTGTGGCAGAAATTAACAAGTACGGTGGCGCGCTGCCCGGAGCCCAGGGTGTGCCCGAGAGCGATATCGAAGTCGCCCGCCGCACCGGCTGCGCCAAGGTCAATATCGATACTGACCTGCGCCTGGCTCTGACCGCTGGCATCCGCAAAGTCTTCACGGAAAACCCGAAGGAATTCGATCCCCGTAAATACCTTGGCCCTGCCAGAGAAGAAGTTAAAAAGCTCGTCCGCCATAAGGTTCGCAACGTGCTTTGTTGCGCCGGCCATGCTTTTGACTAAACCGAAAGAGATTTTGATTTAAATCCTTTTAAAAGGCCCTCTCTCATCAGTAGAAGAGGGCTTTTTCCTTTTCGGGTTGCTCTTCCCGGCCACATCCTTATAATCAGCGGCAACTTGAAGAGTCTCTCTTCTGGTCTCTCTGTAAGCTCTCTTCAAAGGCGTAAGCTCTTTGGTTACTGGTGTCTATGCAAAAAATTCATGTCAGCCGCAACGGAAAAGTTGAAGGTCCCTACTCCCTGGAGACCATCCAGGAGAAAATCCTCTCTCAAGAACTCTCTTCAACAGACTGGGTCTGGTGGAAAGGCCAAAAAAACTGGACTTCTATCAAGACTTTACCCGGACTGCAATTTCCTTCCGATCCCCTCACCCCCGGCCAGCTCGATGTAGCCCCAGAACCTCAGACCGATGAGCCCAGGGAAACTGAGCGGACCCAATACTCCACCGGCGGCCAGGCAAGCTCTGCATCCTCAACCACGGAGGAAGCTCAGAAAGAACCTGACAACCCTGAGCCGGAAGCTCACTCCCCCGGTATCACGGTTCCCGATTTCCGTGTCGAGCATCTGCTGTGGATAACCGCAGGCTGGTATTGGCTCAGAGCCCTGGCCTTCAAGGCAATCCCAATCCACCTGGTCGCACTCTTTCCAATTCTCCTCCTTTTTAGCATCACTCTTATAATACCCAACCCGTTCGCTTCTCTCTGCTCCGCTCTGCTGCCTGCAGTCGTAGCCCCCTGGAGCTGGATCATTATGGAGCAGTTCCGCCATCATCCGGTTCGAATGGAGGAGCTCTTTGGTGCCTACTTCAGGGCACCGCTGCCGCTCATCTCCCTGGGTCTGGTTAGCCAGTTGCCGCTGCTTTTTTTATTATTTATCGGTGATCAGGAAAAGGCCACTCAACTGATTTTCTTCTGCTCGCTATTGATCTCTTTTTTCCTTTTCTACTCGATGAATCTCCTTGTGGATAAAAGAGTTTCTCTTCTGGATGCAATCACTTTCAGCTTCCAGGCCGTTAATTTTCAGTTCTTCCCAATGCTGCTTTATTTCTTTCTGCTTGGCGCGGTAACAGCCAGCGGTTTTATTCTGTTCAAATTCCTGGGGCTTTTTACATTAATGATCGCCTATACCTCCACGATCTTCGCCTATCTCTGGGTCTTTAGCCGCGATTCGCTCCCCACTCCAAAGCGCCCCCAGGAAAACCAACCGGCCAATAAACAGTAACTCTCTGCGAAAGCTGATGTTCAATACCTTGTGCAGTAGATTATACCAGAGTCTATTCTTGCCAATAAAGCGATAAAAACTTAAAATTCAAAGACGTCGCTGGACGCTGAAAGATAATGAAAAAGTATTTGTTCTACGGGCCGCTGCTGGCATTGTTATCGCTCAATCTTTTCTACGGAGCAGAACTGTATTGGTCAGCTCAGGCTCAAGATGAGAGCGAAAGAGAGTCTTCCTACCAGAGCATGGAGCTCTTCACCCGCGTCATGGAGAAGGTTCGCTCTGATTACGTCGATGGAGACAAGGTCTCCTATAACGACCTGATCCAGGGTGCTCTCAAAGGAATGCTCAGCTCTCTGGACCCGCACAGCGAGTTCATGACCGTTGAGAAATACGAAGACCTAAAGGCCGATACGGAGGGCTCCTTTGGCGGAGTCGGCATTCAGGTCGGCATCCGAGATAACTACCTCACGGCCATCGCACCGATGGAAGATACACCTGCATTCAAGGCAGGCGTCATGCCCGGAGACCGCATTATTAAGATTGGCGATCTGATCACCCAGAAAATGAGCCTCCAGGATGCCGTCAAGGAGCTCCGCGGCGAGCCCGGCACCGATGTCACTATCACCATTTCTCGTCCCTCCAGCGGTATGGTCAAAGAAATCACCCTCACCCGCGCCATCATCAAAGTCGATACGGTCAAGGATATCGACGGCAAGCGCCAGTTCAATCTGGATACCAACCATATCGGCTACGTACGCCTCACCGGCTTTGGCGAGCAGACCACCTCCGACCTTGCCGATGCTCTCGAAAACTTCAAAAAACAAGGCATTAAAGGCCTCATTCTTGATTTGCGCAACAACCCGGGCGGGCTCCTCAATCAGGCTGCAATGGTCTGCGAGTTCTTCCTCCCCAATGGGCAACTGATCGTCTCCACGGAGGGCCGTGCCGCACCCAAGAAAATCGAGTACCACTCCCGCGGCAAAGACCGGCTGCCAGGAGTCCCAATGGTCGTCCTGGTCAATACGGCCAGTGCCAGCGCCTCGGAGATCGTCTCCGGCTGCCTGCAGGATTGCAAACGCGCCCTCATCCTGGGGGAGCAAACCTTCGGCAAAGGCTCAGTGCAAAGCATCGTCGGGCTGCCCGATGGCTCCGCCCTGCGCCTCACCACAGCCAAGTATTACACTCCCAGCCACAAAGTGATTCACGAAAAAGGGATTACCCCCGATATCATCGTCCCGATGACCCCAGAGGAAGAAGAGGCCCTTTATATTCAGAAACTGGTGGGAGCCGAGGAAATCCTCAAAAATCTGGATGAAAAAAAGCGTGCCTTTGCTGAAAGCGTCAAAGATATCCAGCTTGAGCGCGCCCAAGACCTCCTCATGGGAATGCAGATACTCGCTGGAAAATAGAAAAAACCTCAAACACCCTGTTCGTGGATAAGTGCGTAAGTGCGTTTTCGTCTTTCCACGAACGTGGCCTTTAGAGAGATAGCGTTGAAATTACTGGCACTGGAAACTTCTTGCGATGAAACAAGCGCCGCGGTCATTGAAGACGGGCGCATCCTCTCCAACGTCGTCTCTTCGCAGGTGCGCCTGCATGCCGAGTATGGCGGCGTCGTCCCGGAGCTGGCCACCCGTGAGCATCTCAAGAATCTGCCCATTGTCACCCGTCAGGCTTTGCGGGAGGCCCACACACCGGCCGGAGAGCTTGATGCAATCGCAGCCACACGCGGCCCAGGTCTCCCCGGCGCTCTTCTGGTCGGCCTCAAAGCGGCGCAGAGCATGGCATTTGTCCTGGATAAACCTTTTCTTGGCATTCACCACCATGAGGGCCATCTCTACTCAGCCTGGATTGAGCAGGATGCCAGCGTCACTGCGCCAATGCCCCGAATGAACATGGAGGATTTTGAGCCGGCCATTGCTCTGGTGGTGAGCGGCGGCCATACGCTTCTGGTCCATGTAGAGTCTCCCCTGAAACATACGGTCCTGGGCAGTACGCTTGATGATGCCGCCGGTGAATGCTTTGATAAAACGGCCAAGCTCCTGGACCTACCCTACCCCGGCGGCCCCATAATGGACCGACTGGCTGCAGGCGGCAACCCCAACGCCTTTGATTTCCCCAGACCGCTCCTCCACAAACCGGGGTTTGACTTCAGCTTCAGCGGTCTCAAAACCTCCGTCCGCTACTTCCTGCGTGACCACCCCGAAGTTGCCCAGAGCGATCAGGGTTTGCGCGATCTCTGCGCCAGTATCCAGAACGCCATCGTGGAAGTTCTGGTGGGCAAGACCCTTCAGGCCGCCAAAAAACTGAAAGTTCGCTGCATCAGCGCTTCCGGCGGCGTCAGCGCCAACAGCCACCTCCGTGCAACTCTGGCCCAGGCCTGCCAGCGCCGCAAAATAAAACTCCGAATGGCCTCCGGAACCCTCTGCGCCGATAACGCCGGCATGATTGGCGCCCTGGCCTGGCTCAAACTCTCACTGGGTGCCCAGACAGACCCTCTCGACCTGGAACCCAAACCAGGCTGGGAAATCCCTTCAGCCACACTAAAGGCCTCCACAACATGAGCGCTAACAAAAAGAAAGTCTTAATCGTTGTCGAAAACCTGCCCGTCCCGCTGGACCGCCGCGTCTGGCAGGAGTCATGTGCGCTGCGGGATGCCGGCTACGAGGTGGCGGTCATTTGCCCCAAAATGCGCGGCTACAATGCAGCTTATGAAGAGCTTGAGGGCATCCATATCTATCGCCACTGGATATCTGATGAAGCCGGCGGCTTTCTGGGCTTCTTTGCCGAGTATGCCTCTGCACTCTGGGGTGAGTTCTGGCTCACCTGGAAAGTTTGGCGCCGCCATCGCTTCAAGGTAATCCACCTTTGCAACCCTCCCGATTTACTCTTTTTGCTCACGCTCCCTTTCAAGCTCCTGGGTGTAAAGGTCATCTATGACGTTCATGACGTCTGGCCGGAGTTCTTCGAGGCCAAGTTTGGCAAGCGCGGCCTCTTCTACTGGGCCGTGCGGGCCGCTGAGCGCGCCTCCCACTTCTTCGCTAATATCGTGCTGGCCACTAATGAATCGGTGAAAGAGGTCGCTCTGGAGCGCGGAAAAAAACGTGCTGAAGATGTCTTCGTCGTCCGCACGGCCCCCTCAATGCGAACGGCTGAGGTCGCGGCGGATATCACCCTCAAGCGGGGCCGCCGGTTCCTGGTCGGCTATGTGGGCGTCATGGGCAATGCCGATGGCGTGCAGTATCTGGTGGAGGCCGCCAACCATATTGTCCACAAACTGGGACGCAGCGATGTTCAGTTCCTCCTGATGGGGACCGGCCCCGAATATCAAAGCCTCCTTGAGATGCGGGCCCAAAAAAATCTGGAAGAGTTTGTCGATATGCCTGGCCGTGTCTCCAATGAATTCCTTTTCACCGCCCTGCAAACGATTGACCTGGGTGCCTCGGCTGACCCCATCAATTCCTATAACAACCACTGCACAATGAATAAAGTCCTTGAGTACATGGCGTTTGGCAAGCCGCAAGTCATGTTTGACCTCAAGGAGGGGCGCGCCTCTGCCGGCTCAGCTTCGCTCTACATCCCCGAAAACTCGGCTGAAGCTCTGGCTCGCGGTATTCTGGAACTTTTGGACAATCCCGAACGCCGTGAAAAAATGGGCATCGAAGGTAAAAGACGCTTTACGGAAGAACTCAACTGGGAAAAATCGGTTGAAAACCTCAAGGCAGCCTATCAAAAAGCTCTGGAAGGCTGACAGCCAACTGCTCCCCCCCTCTTTTTGCCATCCCCTGCACAGGAAAAGGCCTCCTTTCGGAGGCCCTTCGCTTTGCTATTGGCTATAATTGACGTTGTAATTAACGTTGAGGCGCGGTTCTGCGCTGAGGCCGTTCACCAGCACCCGGACGCTCCCCTCTCTCCGGAGGCGAGACTCTGTTAAACTGGGTGCCAAAACCCGGACCGCTTCCTGGGCCAGGCCCTGCACCCATTCCAGGTGCGCGCATCTGCCGCCGCATCTGCTCCTGGTACTTGGTGAAGTTTTCTTCGCCCAGTATCTCTTTGAGCTTGGCCTCCTGTTCGGCCTGGCTCTTCTGCATCAGTTCTCTGCGCTCTTCGGCCGAGAGGTTCATCGACCGCTCGCGCATTCCCTGCATCTCCCTGTTGCGTTCTTCAAAGAACTTCGTCAGTTGAGTCTTCTGTGTATTGCTCAGCTCAAGCGTACGGCTCAAAGCTTCTACCTGCCGCTCTGGGGTCATCTGCATACCGGGTGCCTGCTGCATCTGCCCAAAACGGACTCCCATTTCCTGGAACTTCGCAAAGTTCTCTTCTCCCAGGATCTTCTTAATCTTATCCTGTTGCTCGGTGCGCAGCTTCTGCTGAGCTTCGCGCCGCTCTATTGCCGTCATATTCCGGCTACTGGTCCGAAACTCTTCGTTTTCTTTGGCGCGGGCTTCCAGGCACTCTTTGAGCTCCTTCTGCTGCTTCTCAGTCAGCTTGAGCTCCGCCGCCACCCGCTCTACCTGTTGGTCGATCGTGAGAGGAGCCGGACCCTGGGGACCCATCTGGCCCATCATTCTGCCACGGAAATCCGGAGAGTTGTAGGTCGCATACTGCTCTTCAGTGAGAATGGCCTTGATCTTGGCATCCTGCTCTTCCATCAGTTTGCGCATACCTTCCTGGCGAGCCGGGCCAGCCCCAAGGGCCGCCATCGCTTCGCGCTGTTCATCAAAAAGAGCCACAATCTTATCTTGTTGCTCCTGGCTGAGTCTTAAAGAACGAGCCAACATCTGAGCGCGCTGCTCAGAGTTCATCATGCGCTGAGCACCCATCTGGCCCAGTTGTTGACCCTGTCCCATTCTCATTTGGCCCATTTGATTGGTACCACGTCTGGCCTGGCGGTTTGCCTGTTGGGCCTGTATATCCTGCGCGAAAAACGCACAACTGGCGATGATCGCCACAACTAATGATAGTTTCTTCATTTCTTTACCTGTTTAAATTTTGCAAACCTGTAAGTCTCTGAACACTGTAAATGCCACAGATTCCACAATGATATAAACCGCCAGACAGGCAAAGTTTCAAACAATTGCATAATTACTACAGAAACTTTTAGCTGCCTGTGACAAAGCTGTGACACAAAGACAATAGAGCTGGGACATCTTGTCGCTTTCATCCTAAAAAAATCGCACCAAAAAAAACCTTTCCTTCTGTTTTCATCTTTATATTAAGCTTATAATGAATCAGTTATAAAGATATAAAAACATATTGGCACCTCAGTTGCTCTATAATGTCAGGGCGAGTGCATGAGCCAGCGTGCTCAGCACTCCCCCCAAGAAGGGATATTTTACTAATATGGCGAAAGTTTTAGGCATAGATTTGGGTACAACTAACTCCTGCATGTCGGTTATGGAAGGTGGAGAACCGACCGTGCTGGAAAATTCAGAAGGTAAACGCACCACTCCATCAGTAGTAGCATTCAGCAAAAACGGGGAGCGACTGGTCGGTGAATCGGCCAAGCGTCAGGCAGTCACCAATCCCCGCAATACCATTTATTCAGTCAAGCGCTTCATGGGGCGCAAATATGATGAAGTAAAGGGCGAACTCAAGCATATACCCTACAAGGTCGTGCGTGCTCAAAATGGTGATGTCGCCATTGAGGTGGAAGTCCAGGGCGAAACAAAAACTTTCAGCCCGCCGGAGATTTCCGCGATGATCCTCTCCAAACTGAAGAGCGACGCCGAAATGCGTCTGGGCGAAACCATCACCCAGGCGGTCATTACCGTGCCGGCCTACTTCAACGATTCTCAACGTCAGGCGACCAAGGATGCCGGCCGCATCGCCGGTCTGGATGTCCTGCGCATCATCAATGAGCCGACCGCAGCCTCCCTGGCCTACGGCCTGGATAAGAAGAAGGATGAAAAAATCGCTGTCTATGACCTGGGCGGCGGCACCTTCGATATCTCCATTCTGGAAATCGGCGACGGCGTCTTTGAAGTCAAAGCCACCAATGGCGATACCCACCTGGGCGGCGATGACTGGGATAACACCCTGATGGATTACATCCTCAGCGAGTTCAAAGCCCAAAACGGAATGGACCTGAGCAACCAGCCCGACGCCATGCAGCGCATCAAGGAGGAAGCCGAAAAGGCTAAAATCGCCCTCTCCAGCGCACAGACTTTTGATATCAACCTGCCCTTCATTACAGCCGACGCTACCGGCCCCAAACATATCCAGATGACCCTGAGCCGCTCCAAGCTCGAGAGCATCTGCGACCCTCTGATCCAGAGAACCATCACGCCGGTCAATAACTGCCTGCGCGATGCCGAGCTCAGCGCCAATCAGGTCAATGAGCTGGTTCTGGTCGGCGGTATGACCCGTATGCCCAGCGTTGTCGATGCCGCGCGCCAGATCGTCGGCAAACAACCGCACCAGGGGGTCAACCCCGATGAGGTGGTCTCAATCGGTGCAGCCATTCAGGGCGGCGTCCTCAAGGGCGATGTCAAAGATGTCCTGTTGCTCGACGTCACCCCGCTTTCACTGGGTATCGAGACGATGGGCGGCATTTTCACCAAGCTCATTGAGCGCAATACCACCATCCCGACCCGTAAATCGGAAGTTTTCTCGACAGCCAGCGATAACCAGCCCGGAGTCGAAGTCCATGTCCTGCAGGGCGAGCGCCAGATGGCACGTGACAACAAGACAATCGGCCGCTTCCAACTGACCGATATTCCGCCGGCTCCGCGAGGGGTGCCGCAGATCGAAGTCACCTTCGACATTGACGCCAACGGCATCCTCCACGTCGCCGCCAAAGACCTCGGCACCGGCCGTGAACAGAAGATCACGATCACCGCCAGCAGCGGCCTCTCCAAGGATGAAATTGAACGGATGCGCAACGAGGCCGAGGCTAATGCCGAGAGCGATAAGAAACAACGCGAAGCGGTCGAAGCCCGCAACGAGGCCGATAGCGCCGTCTATCGCACCGAAAAGATGCTTAAGGAAAACGGAGATAAAATCCCCGGTAACGACAAAGCTGAAATCGAAGCGGCCCTCAATGAAGTCAAAGAAGCCCTCAAAGGCTCCGATACCGAAGCGATCAAAGCAGCCGGTGAAAAACTGACCGCTGCCTGGAACAAAGTCTCCGAGCAACTCTACAAAGCTGCGCAGGAGCAACAGGCCGCCGCGGGAGCACAGGCTCAGGCAGACCCGGCAGGTGGTGCCCAATCAGGCCCAAAAACGAATGATGGCGACGTGATCGATGCTGAAATCGTTGACGATAACAAAAACTAGATTTTAGGCTTGGGCAGGGATGAGCCGCGAGTGTGGCTCTCCTACTCCCTGCACAGCTTCCTAACTAATTCCCTGTCTGCTTTCGAGAGGACGGGGGCACAACAAAAAAGAGAAATAAGAAATATGGCAACTAAAATTAAACCTCTCGGTGATCGCGTCCTGGTGGAGCAAGCCGAAGAAAAAGAAGTCAAGCGGGGTGGAATCATCATCCCTGATACCGCTAAGGAAAAACCGATGGAAGCCGTTGTGGTCGCCCTCGGAACTGGAAAAAAGGATGAAGATGGTAAGAAGATCGCCTTTGAAGTCAAGGTTGGCGACCGCATCCTGATCAGTAAGTATGGCGGAACTGAAATCAAAGTAGATGGCAAGGAATATAAGGTTCTGAGTTCCGAAGATATTTTAGCCATTGTTGAGTAATTTTAATTTAAGAAAAGGATAAAAAATAATTATGGCAGCAAAACAACTGTTATTTGATGAAAAAGCGCGTCAGGCTCTCCTGACCGGCGTTCAGACCCTCACCAAAGCGGTCAGCTCGACGCTCGGCCCCAAAGGTCGCAACGTAGTTATCGACAAAAAATTTGGCTCTCCCACGATTACCAAGGATGGCGTTGCCGTCGCCAAGGAAATCGAATTGAAGTGCCCCTATGAAAACATGGGCGCAGCCATGGTCCGCGAGGTCGCCAGCAAGACCAGTGATGCAGCCGGTGACGGTACCACCACCGCAACCGTTCTGGCCGAGGCGGTCTTCCGCGCCGGTATGAAGCATGTCACCAGCGGTGCAAACCCGATCAGCATCCAGCGCGGTATCCAAAAGACCGTCGATGCAGCCGTTGAGCATCTGGCCAAAATCACCAAAAAGGTCAAGGATAAGGAAGAAATCAAACAGGTGGCAACCGTCTCCGCCAACTGGGATTCCACCATTGGCGAAATCATCGCTGATGCCATGGATAAAGTCGGCAAGGATGGAACCATCACCGTTGAAGAAGCCAAGAGCATCGAAACCACCCTCGAAGTGGTCGAAGGTATGCAGTTCGATAAAGGCTACCTCTCTCCCTACTTTGTGACCGATGCAGAGACGATGGAAGTCAAGATGAGCGATCCCTACATCCTCATCTACGAAAAGAAGATCAGCAGCCTCAAAGATATCCTGCCGATTCTCGAAAAGGTCGCCAAAGTCGGCAAACAAATCCTCATCATCTCCGAAGAGGTGGAAGGTGAAGCCCTGGCAACCCTCGTCGTCAATAAGCTCCGTGGCGTTCTCAACGCCTGCGCAGTCAAAGCCCCTGGCTTCGGCGATCGCCGCAAAGCCATGCTCGAAGATATCGCCATCCTGACCGGCGGCAAGTGCATTACCGAGGACCTCGGCCTGAAGCTTGAAAACCTCGAGCTCACCGATCTCGGCCGCGCCAAGTCCATCGTCATTGATAAGGACAACACCACCATCGTGGAAGGCTACGGCAAGACCGCTGATATTCAGGGTCGCGTCAACCAGATTCGCCGCCAAATCGAGGAAACCACCTCCGATTACGACCGCGAAAAGCTCCAGGAGCGTCTGGCCAAGCTGGCCGGCGGTGTCGCCGTGATCAATGTCGGTGCCACCACCGAAAGTGAAATGAAGGAGAAGAAAGCCCGCGTGGAAGATGCTCTGCACGCCACCCGCGCTGCTGTGGAAGAAGGCATCGTCCCTGGTGGCGGAGTCGCCCTTCTGCGCTGCCTCCCGACCATCGAAGCCCTCAACCTTGAAGGCGACGAGCAAATCGGTGTCCAAATCGTCAAGCGCGCCATTGAGGAACCCCTCCGCGCCCTGGCCAGCAACGCCGGTGTCGATGGCTCTCTGATCGTCCAGGAAGTCCGCAAACGTAAAGCCAACGAAGGCTACAACGTCGCCACTGACGTCTATGAAGACCTCGTCAAAGCCGGTGTGGTGGACCCCAAGAAGGTCACACGTACAGCTCTGCAGAATGCCTGCTCCATTGCAGCTCTGCTCCTGACCACCGAGTGCGTCATCACCGAGCTTCCTGAGAAGAAAGACCCCCCGATGCCCAATCCTGATATGGGTGGCATGGGCGGCATGGGTGGCTACTAAACCCAGACTGCACTTCAGCGCATGACGGGCGCCGACAGCTAAACCGGCTCTTTCATGGCTGACTATTCAAAAGACCGGTATCCCCAAAGATACCGGTCTTTTAAACTCTCAGTCCCTACCCGGTCGTTTTACTTTGCAACACTTTATGTTGACAAATGGCCTTTCTTGGTGCAATCTCGCATTGTTCTAATGGTTAAAGCCTAGTGCAGTAGATGTGGCTTTGCTGAGATTATCAGCTTGAAAACAGGTATCCTTTAGGAAAAAAGTTATGAAAATTTCTACCAGAGGAAGATACGGTTTGCGGATATTACTCGACCTGGTGCTCTTTGATTCCGAAAAGCCCAGGCTCATCCGCGATATTGCTCAATCCCAAAAAATTTCAGAAAAGTATATCAGCCGCCTGATCATTGATTTGCGCCGAGCCGGAATGGTCCGCTCCATTCGGGGCGCCAAGGGCGGATTCAAAATCTCCAAAGATCCGGAAGAAATCACTCTGCTCGACGTCATCGAGGTAATGGAGGGCCCCCTCTCGGTCGTCTCCTGTGTGGCCACACCGGAAAAATGTGAAAAGTCTAACCTCTGCTGCGCACGCGATATCTGGACCACGATTAACGCCGACATCCGGGACTGTTTGCGCAAGTTCACCCTGCAGGATGTAGTCGATTGCCACAACCGGCAAAAAGCTCAAAGAGGGCTTGTCGATTACTGCATCTAAAGTTTTTACCAACAGTCATGCTCCAGACTCCCCCGCATACCAGGAGGCTCTTCCTGGCGTTGGAATTATCAGAAGACTTTAAAACCGCTCTTCTCGCCTCACCGGTTCCGATCCGAAACTCCAGGATGACCAGCCCCGACAAACTCCACCTGACCCTTCGCTTTCTCGGCAATATCCCCGATGGAGAAGAGGAAAAAATCATCTCCTTCTGCCGGCAGATTCCGCTGCAAGAACCCCTTCCGCTCTTACCCGCCGGCTTTGGCGGCTTCCCCACCCTGAAGAGAGCCAGCAGCTTCCACCTGAAGTTAAAACTCGTCCCACCCTTACTGAAACTCAAAAAGCTGCTGGATGAAAAGCTGGAGCTCACCCTGAAGATGCCCCGCGAAAAGAGCTACAGCCCGCACATCACGCTTTGCCGGATGAGACGCTCCCCCAGCGAGTCCGACTTGAAAGCGGTAGAAAGCTGGAGCGCCTCCCAAAAGCCACCGGAATCGCGGGCGGTGGCTCTGACCCTTTTCCACAGCCGGCAACTTGCAGGCGAGCCGCTCCGGCATATCCCTCTTTTTCAGACTCCGCTCCCCTGACTCTCTCCGCGAAAAACCTGCCGATGTGGAAGTTAAAAAGAGGCTTTAAAAAACTTCATAATCTGCTTTATTTCAACTGGTTACATAGATTAATAAAAAAGTAGATTTTTCTCGATCCTTCTCGTATTTTTATTGACAAAAACAGCAAAAGCTGATATATCTATATATCTTGATGCGTCAATATGTCATCAACCCAAGTCTTAGTTTATGAGCTGCAGATACCTTTTTTCATCTGAGTCTGTTGGAGAGGGCCACCCCGATAAAGTGAGCGATACTATCTCCGACGCCATCCTGGATGCCTGCCTCGAGCA
>JAGVTF010000101.1 GCA_019136955.1 Verrucomicrobiota bacterium | reverse complement strand
CTCGCACATATCTCTCCGTTTCATGGCGTAGAGGATATTGGTTTTGACGTAGTCGAGCTTATTGCCGATGTCGTGCCGGACTCCTTTGAGTTTGACCCCGTAGAAGCGGCGGCGCTTCAGGAGCAACTGCATGGCGTCGGTGAGCTGGATTTCATCATTTTTGCCGCGCGGCGTCTGATCGATACAGTCGAAGATATCGGGGGTGAGGATGTAGCGGCCGGCGACAGCGAGATTCGAGGGTGCCTGGTCGAGAGCCGGTTTTTCGATCAACTGATCGATTTCAACGATATCAGAGTCCAGCATGGTGCCGCCCACAATGCCGTAGCGGCTCACCTTTTTGGGGTCGACCTCTTCGAGCAGGATGACCGGTGCCTGGTATCGCTCATAGACGCGGATCATCTCGGCGGTAATGCTCTGGCCGTCGTCGGTATCGATGATGGTATCGCCCAGGAGGACCACGAACGGCTCCTGGGCGACATGGCTGCGGGCATAGCTGACGGCGTCGCCCAGGCCGTTTAGCTCCTTCTGGTAGACGAAGAAGATATTGGCGATTTCGGAAATACGGCGGATATCGTTCAAATCCTGGTGTCGGTTCTTTTCGGCCAGCTCGGCTTCGAGCTCAAAGTTTCGGTCAAAGTGCTCTTCAATGGCGCGCTTGGCTTTACCGATGACCATGAGAATATCGGATATGCCAGCCTTTTCCACCTCCTCGACCACATACTGAATGGTCGGTGTATCGACAATGGGGAGCATCTCCTTGGGCTGAGACTTGGAGGCGGGCAGGAAGCGGGTTCCGAAGCCGGCGGCGGGGATGACAGCTTTTCTGATTTTCATAGAGTTTTCTTTGTTCATTGTGTTAGGGGTTAGTCTTCAGTTTGGTTGAGCATGGTTTGGTTGACTTTTTGGCGCCACTGTTCGCGCTCCTCAGGCGTGAGCTGGCGGGGGATATAGATCGGTTTACCGGCGCTTACCGTGCAGGTGCTGAAGGGGAGCGGAATCTGGAAGCGGTCCCAGCTCCTGAGCGTATATTTGAGGGAGAGGTGGTAGGTGACGGGGAGAATCGGCAGGCCGGTCAGTTGGGCCAGCGTGATGACGCCCGGGTGTATCTGATAGCGTGGGCCGCGCGGGCCATCGGGCGTGATTGCCAGGTCCAGTCCCTTCTGGGCGCTGGAGTGAAGCTCGACCATCGCCTGGGCGCCGCGCCGGCTGCTGGAGCCGCGTATCGGCACGATGTTATAGAGCTCCAGGACGCGCGTGAGCATCCCGCCATCACGGCTGGCGCTGACCAATGCGGCCATCTTGCGCTCAGGCTGGCGCTTGACTACATACGTGAAATAGCAGGCGAGCGAAAGGAAGAGCCGGTTATGCCAGATGCAGAAAATCACATGTTGCGGCTCCGATGCGCTCCCAAAGGCCTCCAGATGGTTATGCTGCGGGTGGAGGCGGAAGCGGATGGTGGCGGTGAAGAGCCGCGTGACGCCAAAGACCAGCCAGGCCAGGAGCCTGCCGTGCCAGCGTGCTTTCTGGGGTTTGATGATGCAGGGGGCTGCGGCTGCGGGCTCTTGAGTCTTCATTTCAAAGGGGTTTGCCTCTGGGAGTCGTTATTTTTTAAAGCTGGCCCGAATCAAATCCAACGCGCTTGCCTCTGGCCCAAGCATTGCCTGGGCTGCTCTGGCCGCCGTCTCGGCCTGCGCCTGTTTGAAGCCAAGGGTCGTCAGAGCCGCGACCGCATCGGAGAGCGATTTATCCTGCGGCGATAGAGCGGCTGCGCTGCCGGAGGCGGCTATACCGGGGCCGGCACCGGAGAAGCTCAGGCCGACTTTATCTTTCAGCTCCACGACGATGCGTTCAGCCGTCTTTTTACCGATGCCGCTGATCTGGGAGAGCGTCTTGATATCGCCCGAGCTTACGGCCAGCCGGAACCGCTCCACGCTCATCCCGCTCAAGATATTGAGGGCGGTCTTGGGGCCGATGCCGCTAACCGAGCCAATCAGGATACGGAAGAGCTCCTTCTCGTCACCGCTCAGGAAGCCGTAGAGGGTCTGTGCATCTTCCCGCACCACCAGATGGGTCTGGATTCTCACCTCCTGGCCGATGGCCGGCAGCTGGGTTGTCGAGGAGAGCGGCATCAGCACTTCATAGCCGACGCCGTGGACATCGACCACCGCCAGCGTGGGATGCGACTCCATTAAAATGCCTTTCAGGGATACGATCATAGGGCAAAACTCACAAAAAAAGCGCATCCGGCAAAAGCCGTGATGCGACGTTATGTTAATGAAACCGAGGGTAAAAGACCAGTGTTTTGTCCGGCTTAGAGTCTGCTTCAGGCAGGGGCGCCGGATGCAGCCGCCACAAAGAGATTGCAAATGGGGGCGCTTTTGTCATACATTCTGGGAGGCCGTGCCGAGCAGCAGTAGCGGAAAGAGAAGAACCCTCCCCCGGGCAGGGGAGGCAGGGTTCCTCCTGGAAGCGACTGCGGCCGCAGCGAGATTGCGCGAGTAGCTCAATTGGATAGAGCGTCAGCCTCCGGAGCTGAAGGTTAAGGGTTCGAGACCCTTCTCGCGTACCATTTCAGAAGTGGAAGCGTGTATCGTTGGGGCGTACCCAGTAGTAGCGCTCTTTCAAGATTCCCCAACTGAGCCACTCCACCCGGCCATCCGTGAAGACCTGGTTGGCGCCGGCTGGCATGTTCCCTTTGAGATGGGTCGTTTTATCGATATTATCTCCGTAAATAATATCATAACGGAGGGTATTATCGGGATTTCGCTGACCGATTATGGCGTCGGTGAGCAGGGGTATAAAGCGGGTCGGAGGCTGGGTCCCGACGGCCCAGCGGCGGTGCTCCTCGGGTGTGAAGACCCAGCAGTTCTCGTTGGTTACGCCGGCAATGCCGGGGATGAGCCACATGTAGCTGTTGACTCGAAAGAAAGGGGAGAGCTCCCAACGGTTGCTCATATCCTTGAGCATCGCCTGAGCAGAGGGACAAAAATAGAGCTTTTGCTCCAGGCCATACCGCTCCAGTCGGTCGGTCAGGCGTCTGGATAAATCCCAGGGCCAGTAGCCGCAGACTTCTTCGGGATCGCCCTCTTTGCGGAAAGGCGGTTTGCGCATGTCGGGGTAGCGCCCCTCGCTGTCATCGGCGTACAGCGTCAAAGCCAGGCCGATGTTTTTGAGGTTGTTTTTACACTGAATGATACGCGCTTTTTCTTTGGCGCGGCTGAGTACCGGCAGCAGCATCCCCGCCAGAATGCCCAAGATCGAAATCACAACTAAAAGTTCGATCAAGGTAAAAGCTTTGCGTTTGGCAGGCTGAACTTTCATACTATACCTCTTCCTGATATAGACTATCTTCGTTCACGGACCAAAGATCAAACAAGTTCTTCTCCGAGGTACGGGCCCGATCTGCACAGATTCCGGTGCAGGATATTTTCAAAATAATTCATGAATATATTCTTCTTTTTCTAAATTACAACTTCTTTTATTTCCTAATGCCATATCGAATGGAACCCAAATTTGACAGGTACTATTCCAATAAAAACGTACATAAATGGGACGAGGAAGATAGTCCGATTGTCGTAGAACGAAAAAGAAACAATCTGCATAGGTGAGCTTTCCATCCTTGCTTAAAATTTCTCTGGCATTTGGTTTCTCGCTGAAAATAATATCATTTGCATAAATAAAAGACCATGCCCATTTTGGATATATATTATTTTTTTTCTTACTAAAATCGACAAACAATTTTTCGAACCTACTACTGTCATAAATGGTGACCCCATAGTTGGTTGTATACGAGGGTGTCCCAAAAAATTCCAGTGCATTAGAATCCAAATCCTCAAAACAGACACCCTGCCAGAATTGTTTATAACAGGTTCCTTTGGTGGCTTTGTTGATTAGCCATTCTAACGCCTCTGTTTCAGACGGTATATTCTCTTTCCCTGAATAATTAGTTTCTTTTTTCCATTTTGATATTGTATTATTAAATACGTCTAAATTCATTTTCCACTGGGGACCAGTAGGAGTCCGAAAACTCATATATGCCTCTTTGTTTCCGACATTAAACGCTAAAAACATACACTCCAGATTTTGTTTCAGTTTTTCAGACTGTTTTTCTGAAATATTAAGTTTTGTTTTTATAGAAAGCAGAGAAAGCTGTTGCGCAAAATTCGTATCCGCGATCCTTGTATAAGATAAGTCTTTCAACTTCAATAGTAACTGTTGAGATGAAAGCGATTTTTTTTGAACTTCTTCTCTTTTAATACATCCAAATAATAAAATATTTGACGCGATAATAAAAATTATAAACTTAATTATATTAATTTTCATATTGTTATATAAGATAAATTTTATGGAAAACAGAGTATCTTGTCGTCTGCAAGTATGTTACCAATAATCAGCTGAACAGGTAGCCATTGAGAGCATTCTTTATCCCAAAAAAAGAACGCATATATGGGAGTAACCGGTTCTGGAGAGATCGGTTTAACAAAGAAATAAAATGACAAACTTCTCCATGAAGAATCATTTTTTTCAGTGCCTTCATTTGGAATAGATAAAAATAAAAAGTTTGGGTCGCTAAATGAAAGCCCTCCAGCAGCGTTGAATGTTGATTTCACTATTTTATCACGATAGAAGCTGGTGGTTTCTAAAATATCTTTTTTTGCTTCAGCCCCTGAATGAACATAAATACCTGCTTTCAGAATATTGCCTTTTAAATTAGTTGTTCCCAGTTCTGCATATATTTTTTTAGGATCTACACAAACTCCTTTCCATAAATCCTTGAAAAAAGTTCCTTCAGAGCTTTTTCGTACAATCCAATGATGAAAATCTTCATCTTTGGGAACAACTACCTTGGAATCGGGGTGCTCCTGCAACCAATGAGGATCATCCGTTTTCCATTCAGATAACCAATAATCCCACATCCGATCATTTTTTTCATACTTTGCACCCGCCGGAAGGCGAAAGCGCATATACGCCTCATATGTTCCCACGCTGTATGCCTGGGCCAGTAACAGGAAGGAAGTATATGCTTTTTCACGTTGATCCGCACTGAGCAATTCATCCCCGTTTATC
>JAGVTF010000256.1 GCA_019136955.1 Verrucomicrobiota bacterium | reverse complement strand
TTCCTCTGAAAATTTCGTTTCTATATTTCCAAAGAAACGGGGTTAACAGGAATACGCATACAAATAGCAGCTTCCATTTGCGGGCTCCTAACTGAAGCTGGTCTGGTGTTATGGGATTATCGGGGATTTTGTTCAGTCCACTTTCTTCCACCATATACCTTGAACCATCCTTAGAGGTGAACACAACCATGGGCTTCAGAGCAGCACTATTTGTTTCGTTTGACTCCAAAAACATTCCGGGAACATACCCTTCGGGTCCTAAGTCTGAAATGCCTATATCGATATCAAGCAATGTATAGGTATAAATTTCTGTCGAAACATTTTCTTTAAACGTAATATCTGATTTACAAATAATGATATTTGGTAATTTTGTCTTACCGACAGGAGACGAATAAAGAAAGGTGTGCTGAAATTTTATATCTAACTCCAAGTCAGGAATGGTAAAGTTTATCTTAACCGGCCGCCCGAGACTGTCTTTCTCTGTTATCTCACCAAGAATCACTTTTTTGGATTCGTCCGTACCATTATCCTCAACAGGTCCATCCGCTTTTGCTTCAAAATGGTCCTCATCCACCCAGCGCAGAGTGCCCGGAACCAAACCATTGATCCAAAGAGAGCGCGCAGAATTAATCATCTCAGAATACATCTGCGCTTGTTGGGAGGCGTATGTTAAATTTGTATTCTCCTTCTCTGTAAGTTCGATAACAGGAATAACATCTGGAGGAACATCGTGATAGTCCAGAATCCAATACAAATTTTCGGCACTGCATCCGGTAACAAATTTTCTATTTTTACCCGAATACTGGCTTCCCGGCATCTCAGCCAGAAGTAGATTATAGAAGCTCGTCGGCTGGAGAGCAGCCTCGTAGTAAACGAATCCCGTTTTGGGTTTCAGGTCTTCAGCCGTTTTTTCTATTTTAATCATTTTTTTGGGGTCGTTCTTATCACTAATATAATCCGCACGATGGTAAGTATTTACATCATTTCCGTACACGATTTTTCTCAAGGGCGGTGCTTCCTCCAGGAATCGCCGGACATCATAATTTTCCTGGATGTAGTTTGTGGAAGAAGTTTGTGAAGCGGATGGGGTATTGGTTTGAAGGGCGGTGGGCTTTATTAGAATCTCGACAGATTTCAAAGAAGGCGAGTTGGTGGGTAGCGGCGTTGGCGGCGGATCCCCCTTCACTATCGGAACGCCTAATACCCACATTATTAAAAGAATAAAAACTTTTTCCCTAATATTACTCATACCAACTTTTCCGAGTCTTAAGACCGCCTGAAAGCCTGCCTGGAAAAAGCGATAAAAGTCAATAGATATTTTGAGTTTTTTTAAACTCCCCAAAAACAGCAGATGAAAAGCCCAAATCCTGCCCTATTCCGCCTTTTGGCTCCGATCAATCAACGAATGCAGCGATTCACGAATATCTTTGCCCTCGTGGAGAACGGCGTAAACCTCGTTCATAATCGGCGTTTCGACCTGGAAGCGCTCGGAGAGAGCATGAGCGGAGGCAGATGTCGGAACTCCTTCAGCCACAGCGCTCATTGAAGCGAGTATCTCATCCAGCTTTTCACCTTTTCCGAGCCGTTCGCCGACCGAGTGATTGCGGCTGAGCGGAGAAAAACAGGTCACCATGAGGTCGCCCAGACCGCTGAGGCCCGAAAAAGTATCGGCTTCGGCACCCATGGCGACACCCAGACGGCGGATTTCCACGATGGCGCGTGTCATGAGGGCCGCCTTGGAATTTGAACCAAAACCGATTCCGTCGCAGATACCTGCGGCGATCGCGATAATGTTCTTCAAGGCGCCTCCGAGCTCAACGCCCAGAACATCGGCGCTGCTGTAGACACGGAAAGCGGGTGAATGGAAGGTATCCTGTGCGAGCTGGGCCATTTCCTGGGAGTGGCTGGCCGCGACAACCGCAGTCGGCACGCCGCGCGCCACTTCAGTCGCCAGAGAGGGTCCCGAAAGAGCGACCGGCTGGCAGCGCGGGAGGAGCTCCTCCAGGATTCCGGACATGGTCAGGCCGGTTTGAAACTCTATCCCCTTGGTGACGGAAACGACGGGGCCGCGGAAATCCTCTATCTGAGAGATTGTCATGCGGAAATATTGCGAAGCGACGGCGGCGACAATGAGCTCCGCCCCTTCGATGGCGCGCGGGAGATCATTTTCAATGCGGAACTCGCGGGGAATCACGGCTCCGGGGAGCGCACTCTCGATCCGACCGGTGGAGCGGATTTCATCGAGCTGGCGTGGCAAAGCGCTCCAGAGGGTGATTTGGTGGCGATTGCGGGCCAGTAGAAGCGAAAGGGCGACGCCCCAGGCGCCTGTCCCCAGAATGGTAATTTTCATTTCGATTTATTGTGATCTCCGATTTTGAGCTCGGTTCCGTTGAGGAGGCGCCCGATATTGCCGCGGTGGCGGTAGATGACCAGCAGGGCCACCAGAAGCGTCAGAGCCGTGAGGAAGATATCCCGATGGAAGTAATAGACGAGGCCCGGCAGGCATACCGCCGCCGTGATCGAGGCCAGCGACACATAGCGGCTCAAAGCGACCAGAATGATAAAAATCACCAGGCAGACCAGAGCCGGCTTCAGCGCCACGGCCAGGAAAACGCCGGCCGTCGTGGCGACTCCTTTCCCCCCTTTGAAGCCGAGCCAGCAGGTAAAACTGTGGCCCAATACGGCGCCCAGACCACCGACAAGCATGAGCAGCATCTGGCGTTGGGGGCCGAGCTCGGGACCGGCACCCAAAAGATGAGCAATCCAGATAGCCGCATAGCAGGCGGCCATCCCTTTGGCCAGGTCAATGACCAGAACGAGGATGCCCAGGGAGGGGCCCAGAACCCTCAGCGCATTGGTGGCGCCGATATTGCCGCTGCCTTCTTTGCGGATATCGATACCGCGTGCACGGCCCGCCAGATAGCCGGTCGGCAGCGAACCCAGCAAGTAGGCCATCAGGATGGCGCAGATGATATAAATCGCAAACATGCTCTTCGCTTATTCGGTCTGTGTGAGAGCTCCAGGGGGAAAGAAGAGCCCGGGCAGGCCGATTAGTCAAACTCTCTGAACTGCTCGGAGGCAGGGAGATTCCTGTTTGACTTTCTTTTCTTCCTGTTCGTTTCGGAGGCGGATTCTTTTTTGGGTTTCTCCTCCGGTTCTTCCCTCATAAGCTCATTTTCCGGCTCCCAGGCTTCGCCCAGGCGCTCCAGATGCTGGCGCGCTTTGGCGGCGGCGGCTGTGAACTCGTACTCGCGCGCGATGCGCTTCATCAATTCCAGCGCGTCTGCGGGGCGGTTGAGCTTGCCGATATAGAGATTGCAGAGGTGGATAGCGGTCCAGCCCCATTGTTCATCGGGCAATTTGTGTTTGATCACCTCTTCATACTCCATGGCCGAGGCGAGGTAATTGCCTATATCTTTTTCGTAAATCTCGGCGATGCGCAGCGAGGCGTGAATCTCGTTGGGGTTCTCGGCCAGGTATTCGCGGAAGAGCTCGATGGCGATCAGGTAGTCTCCGCGCGCCCAGGCTTCTTCGGCCTTTTCGTAATCGGCCTTCTTCAGATACGGGGTCGCATCGTTGTTGCTGTGGAGGGTATCGACCACTTTCTGGGCCAGATAATTGGAGAGCAGCCGCCCGCCGGTCATCCCCAGAGAAACGCTGAACACGACCAGGAGGCCGCCATAGATAAAGAGATTGCGAACCTGGCCGGCGGCTCTGCTTTCCAGACTGGCGGTGGTTTGGGAATCCAGCCGCTCCTCAATTTCAATATCGCGCAAGCTTCCATTGCCGTCCATATACCGACCGTAATTGACCTTAAACAAGATGCCAAAAATACAAGTGCCCAAAACGAGCACCGTATAGACAGCCACCTGAATCTTCTGCGACCGGGTCAATATCAACTTCGCCATAACTTCTCCACTTTCCGCCAGACGCCAGACGCTAGTGGTCACTTATTATCAAAATTGCGGGCCGTCCTGTCCAGAGGATTCTGCATCTGCCGCCTTTTCTATCCGATGCCGTGGAGAGGACCAAAATATTCTCTCTGTCGGGCGAGGTAAAAGTGGACGGCGGAGGGAGTTTAAACTAAGATATCAGTATGCAACAGAAGCAGCTCTTTTGCAAAACCTGCAACCAGCCGCGGCTCTACCAGCGCAGTGGCACTCATCACCTGCTCCATCTGATTGTGACGATAGTGCTTTTTGCGGTTTCGGCGCCGCTTCTGGGGATATTGGGGTTTGTCTGGCTCTTTATCTGGGCGCTCTGCACGATCTTCAAACAACCCTACCGCTGCACCCAGTGCGGCTCCAGGGCCGGCTCCTCTCATCTCTTGGCGGCGCTGCTCCTGGGGATATTGATTTTCCTGGCCTGCGCCGTGATGCTGGGTCACGGACTGGGCGGTGGCTCCGGAGCGGCTGCGGAGCTCGGCTGGGGAGTACCGGAGAAAATTTCCGTACCGGAGAACCCGCTGCAAACGGAACTGGAAAGCTTTAACCCGTACGACCTGAAACTGGAAAACCTTCTGCAGAAAGATAAATAAAGCCTCCCCTTCCCGTCCATTTTTCCGCGGCTGTTTTTAACCGCAGATGACACAGATGAACGCGGTGGAGGGAGGGTTTGAATCTGTTTGGCCTTATTTGTCCCCCCCCTGAGGGTGATCCATACCCAATCCCCTGTTTTTTACAAAAATAGATATTACCGAATAACACGCCCGTCATTTTCCATTGCATCCGCAAGGATGCACATTTTCAAGTATGCGGAGCATACCAAGCCTATAGCCAGGGGTCTTCAGACCCCTGGTCAGGATGAGAATGGACCACTCGCGCGACCCCGAAGGGGTCGAATAAAATCTGTGGGGAACAGTTACCAGGGGTCTGAAGACCCCTGGCTATGAGATGGCATCCCTACGGGATGCTTAAATCCGCGAATAGTGTGGATAGTGCGGATTGAAAAGCTCTGCCGGTGTGCTAGAATAAAGCTGTATGAATTTGGAGAAATTCACTCTAAAAGCGCGCACCGCCGTGCAAAGCGCCTACGAACTGGCCAAAGACAGGGCTCATCAGGAGGTTGAGCCCGAGCATCTTCTATT
>JAGVTF010000148.1 GCA_019136955.1 Verrucomicrobiota bacterium | reverse complement strand
CTCGGATTGAGCTGTCCCCTTTTCGGTGACACGCACCGTTTTAATAATATCAAAAGAATTCATGCTCTATTGGGTGATAATGCGTTTTTCGATTGTTTCCCAGGCTTTCCGGGTCACGACAATTTTCGGATAGGCAGCCAGGTCATAAGTATTGACCGTAGCGCTGTTTCCAACCTTAACCTTCTGCACGTTGCGAGATGCAAGGCGGAAGTTTGTATTGATATCATCCTCCATAGAGGCAAGAAAGAGAACCTTACTGCCATCCAGGCTCATATCTTTGAGCATCTGGACGAACTGTCCCGTTTTGGGAGACTGCATTTTCAGTTCCTCCACCGCAAAGAGGTCACCGCTACTCACACGCTTGCTCAAAACCTTCTGGAGAGCCAGGCGCGAAACTTTGCGGTTCACCTTTTTGGAATAATCGCGAGGCTTGGGGCCAAAAGTGACACCACCGCCAACCCAGAGTGGGGAGGCAAATGAGCCGGCACGAGCACGGCCAGTTCCTTTTTGTCTCCAGGGCTTTCTGCCGCTGCCGGCCACTTCGCCCATAGTCTTGGTACAAGCCGTCCCGGAACGTCTGGCTGCACGGATTGCCGTGACAACCTCATGAGCGGCCTGAGTTCCAATCATTCGCTTGCCAAGCTCTTCAAAACGCTCCAGCTGGGGGTTGATTTCGAGCTGTCCCTGATCTTTTCCCTGTAAATCTTTTACCGTAATCTTCATGCTTCAACTCCTATTTCTGAACGGTGGCTTTGGGTTTCTTTTTGGATTCACGAATAATTACATAGTCCCCTTCAGCACCAGGCATACTGCCGCTTACGAGGAGAACATTATCTTCGGGAAGCACAGCCATAACTCTCAAATTCTGCACTGTACGGCGAACTGTGCCCATGTGACCCGGCATTTTCTTGCCCTTATCAATGTGGCCCGGGAAAAGGCTGGCCCCGAGACCACCCGGTCTGCGTTTCCATCCTTTGGTACCGTGTGTTGCCGGAGCGCCACGGAAGTTATAACGCTTTACAACTCCCTGGAATCCGTGCCCCTTGGTGATGCCGATGCAGTCGACATAATCACCCTGGGCAAACACATCCACGTTCAGAACATCGCCTTCCTTAACTTTTAGCGAGAAATCGCGAAACTCGCGCAATCTCTTAACGGGCGCTGCTTTGTGCTTGCTAAAATGTCCGGCCATCGGCTTATTGATGCGAATCTCTTTTTGATCATCAAACCCAAGCTGTACGGCACTGTAGCCATCTTTTTCAACAGTTTTACATTGCACCACGCGATTAGGACCAGCAAGGATGACGGTCACTGGGACAACGTTTCCTTCGGTATCGTAAATACGGGTGTGGCCAAGCTTCTTACCTATTAAACCTACCATATTACTCCTACTTTATACCTTGACGGTGATATGAACACCCGCAGGAAGATTGAGCTTTTTCAATTCATCCACGGTTTTTGCAGTCGGATCAAGAATATCCAGTAGACGCTTATGAGTTCTTTGCTCAAAAGTCTCTTGAGATTTCTTGTGCACGTGAGGTGACCTCTGCACGGTATAGCGTTCTACGCGCATCGGCAGAGGGATCGGGCCCGCCACACGAGCTCCCGTACGCTTGACAGTATCCACGATTTCACTCGCGGACTGATCAATGACACGGTGATCATAAGCCTTGAGCCTGATTCTAATTCTTTGTCCAGCCATATATTTATTTAACTAACATTTACTGCCGAAGCAGATATTTATCCACTAATCGGCTTACACAGTCCGTGACACTCTTGGCACGGACCTTTCAAGTATAACTTCAAGCACGGAAGCCGGCACCTGTTCAAAATGCGATGGCTCCATAGAATACGACGCACGGCCCTTGGACAGGGACCGTATAGCCGTAGCATATCCAAACATCTGCGCAAGCGGAACTTCGGCATTGAGTAGTGTCGCATCGGCTTTCGTCTCAATGGACACTATCTTACCTCGCCTGCGAGATAAATCTCCCAGAAGATCACCCTGATATTCATCGGGTGTACTGACTTCGACCTTCATTACAGGCTCGAGAACGATAGGATTAGCATTTTTCACCGCATCTTTCAAGGCAAAAATTCCAGCCATTTTAAATGCAAGCTCGCTTGAATCCACTTCATGGTAGGAACCCTCCAAAATGGAGACCTTTATATCCACCATTGTGTACCCTGCCAAAACACCTGTATTGATCGCCTCCCGAATACCTGCCATTGTCGGGGCAATATATTCTTTGGGAATCGTTCCACCAACCACCTTGCTCACGATTTCAATACCAGCGCCACGACTGTTCGGTTCAATACTGATAATCGCATGGCCATACTGACCGCGACCACCCGTCTGACGGACGAACTTGCCCTCACCCTGGGCTTGCTGAGTGATCGTCTCTCGATAAGCAATCTGGGGCTCACCCACAAACGCCTCAACGCTGAACTCGCGCAGCAGGCGGTCACGGATAATATCCAAATGCAGCTCACCCATACCAGCAATAATTAACTGGCCTGTCTCTTCATTGGTAAAAGAGCGAAAAGTTGGGTCCTCTTCTGAAAGTCTTTGCAAAGCGGCAGAAAGCTTTTCTCGGTCAGCCTTGGTTTTAGGCTCCACCGCCATACTGATTACCGGCTCGGGGAAGGTCGGCGGCTCCAAAAGAACGGGCGAGCGCTCCAGGCAAAGAGTATCGCCAGTAGTCACGTTTCTGAGCCCCACAACAGCCGCTATATCGCCAGAATAAACTTTATCCACCTCCTGGCGGTCGTCAGCCTGAATCAGCAGCAGACGGTTGATTCTCTCCCTTCTCCCAATACGGGGATTATAAACCGTGTCTCCCCTCTCAAGAGTACCGCGATAAACACGAATAAAAACCAGCTTGCCAACAAAAGGATCACTCCAAAGTTTGAAAGCCAGCGCGGCGAACTTGCCCTGGTCACCTGTTTCAACGCTGATATGCTGACTCAAATCCGAGGGGTCTGAGCCCACAGCAGAAGGCACATCCAGAGGAGAGGGCAGATAATCTATCACCGCGTCTACCAGAGGCTGCACTGCTTTTTTACGAAAAGCGGTACCGCAGAGAACAGGGACAAACTCCAGAGCAATGGTCAAACGGCGAATAGCCTTCTTCAAAACCTCCGGCTTCACCGGTTTTTCCATAATGACCAGCTCTGCTATTTCATCATCCTTGTTGGCGACCGAACTGATAAGGCGCTCGAGCTCCAGGGAAGCCTCGTCCCGCATTTCAGCAGGTATCTCGCAAATGGAATAACGCTGGCCTTCCCGATCGCTCTCATCATAAATAATCGCTTTTTGATTGATCAGATCAATAACGCCCTGGAATTTATCTTCACTTCCAATGGGCAGGACCACTGGGTAAGCGTAAGCACCCAGCTTGCGGCGCATCTCGGCGATGACCGAGTTGAAGTTCGCGCCGACACGGTCCATCTTGTTGATGAAAGCAATGCGCGGGACCTTGTACTTGGTCGCCTGGCGCCACACAGTCTCTGATTGAGGCTGAACGCCGCCCACGGCACAAAAAACGGAAACGGCACCATCCAGAACACGCATGGAGCGCTCTACCTCAGCGGTAAAATCCACGTGGCCTGGCGTGTCAATAATATTAATACGATGTGGAATGCCCGTGTACGATTTGACAATCCCTGGCTCCTGCTTCTGGGTCCAATAGCAGACAATCGCGGCAGAGGTAATCGTAATCCCCCGCTCACGCTCCTGCTCCATCCAGTCAGTGACCGTATTGCCATCATGCACATCACCGGTTTTATGAATCAGCCCGGTATAATAGAGGATACGTTCGGTAGTAGTCGTTTTGCCTGCATCAATATGAGCGGCTACACCAATATTGCGCGTCCTCTCGAGCGGATAAGCACGATCGGGCGCGTTGGGGTTGACGACCTCAGTTTGTATGTCTTTTGTTTCTTGCACCTAACAGTAAAGTAAATTGAATAAAAACGCCCCGCCAAAGAAAATCGGGGCGTACCTTTTCGAACTAGTGGTTCTTACCAGCGGAAGTGGGCGAATGCTTTATTGGCCTGGGCCATTCTGTGCATATCATCCCGCTTGCGAATGGCGCTACCCTGCCCTTGAGCAGCTTCTGAAAGTTCATTTGCCAATGCGTTTTCCATGGGCATCCCTTTACGAGCATCAGCAAGAGCCACAATCCAGCGAATAGCCAAAGAAATCTGACGATCACCAGGCACCTCCAGAGGAACCTGGTATGTGGCGCCACCTACACGGCGGGCCTTAACCTCCAACCGTGGCTTCACGTTATCTATGGCACGCTGGGCGATTGCCATAGGCTCCACACCGGGGTTCTTTTCAGCAAGAATATCAAAAGCCTTGTGAACAATCCTCTGGGCTTTGGATTTCTGACCCCATTTCATCACTTTATTAATCAGACGGGCGACCAGGACGCTATGATATTTAGCATCTTCTGCAACAGCCCTACGAACAGCACGACGACGACGAGACATATTCTTAAAACTAACTCTTCTTGGCGGGCGCCTTGGGTTTCTTCACTCCATACTTAGAACGGCTCACACGGCGCTTTTCAACACCAGCCGTATCCAGTGTGCCGCGAACAATATGATAGCGGACACCTGGCAAATCTTTTATACGACCGCCACGCACCAAAACAATCGAGTGTTCCTGGAGGTTGTGCCCTTCATCAGGGATGTACGCGATCACTTCATATCCATTGGAAAGACGAATCTTGGCCACCTTACGCATGGCTGAGTTCGGCTTCTTGGGGGTACGGGTCATTACCTGCAAACATACCCCACGACGGAAAGGACATCTCTCCAAGGCCGGAGCCTTGGACTTATAGTTCAACTTCTTACGTCCCTTACGGACGAGTTGGTTAATAGTTGGCATTCTTTATATCGTTTCTGCACTCATCTGTCTTACAGAGACAGAGCGCGTTATCCTAGCAGTGAGACGCCAGTTTGGCAATCACTTCTCTTAACTTTTTTTATCAAAGAGGTATTTTCTCTCTGTTTCTTACTTTAAACACTCCTCCTAGGGGGAGATTTCCTTAAAAAACTCCCTCCCAGAAAGGATAAATCTTAGGAGTCGGCCTCCTCGTCGGCTCCAGCATC
>JAGVTF010000009.1 GCA_019136955.1 Verrucomicrobiota bacterium | reverse complement strand
CCCTCAATGCGATGCTCAAGCAGTGCGCGGACAAAATCAAGGAACTGCAAAAAAGTCGTCTTCCCCGAACCATTCAAGCCTGTCAAACAGGTGAATACCGCTATATTCTCCAGTTCAAAATTCTCAAATGATTTAAAATATTTAACCTTTACACGGGTAATCATCGTTTTGATTTCCTGTTTATCCCACACTTCCACTCTCCGCCAGAACGTTGCTCTAATAGCCGGAGAATCAACAATAACCGCTGCAACCTATAGCACTTTAAAACGATTTCTTCAACACCATACTGAATCATTCCAACAAAGGTGAATTTGTAACTACCCAAACTTAAAGAACCTCTAAACACTCCCCGCGAACACAAGAAAACCGGGGGAATGCTGGAGTGCCGAGCGGTACGGTATCCTTGCGGGAGGTTTTAAAACTTCGTTATTTTAGAACCAGGGTCTTCTGCCGGTGACGTGATTTCTCTCGAACTCTTCATCGGTGCTGACCAGGTACAAGACGCCCTCAATAACGGCTATCACACCCAATATAAAATTTGGAAGACCGAACATGAAAAATGTCACCACCCACCCGACGGTGTTCGTCAGCAAAAAGACCAGCCCGGGGCCGATGTAGCCCAGGTAGAATTTGTGAGCTCCCAGCCAGCCCAATAAAATCGCCAGAACTCCGGCCACTATTTTATTTTTTTCGCTCAATACTCCGGAGCAACAATTTAAGGCCCGATAGATGGCTTTGGCTTCACCCTCCTGGATTTCAAAATCAACATTCATCCCCCTCGCAGGAGGAATCGTATCCTTCCATTCGCTCGCAACGAACGTGTACCGCTTACCATCGCTACCGGAGATGACTCCGCTATCCGTCTGAGCGGTGTAATTTAAGATATGGCCTTTCATTCACTTTCTCTTTCGACAATCCGGATTACAACACGTTACTGAACGTTTGTCAAACAAATCAAAACCGAGAGAATTCTTTCGGTTTTTTTAGAGGAGGCCGCGTTTTTTGAGGAGTTCTTCCATCGCTTTGTCCATGACGAGGTCGGCCAGGGGGCGTGTGGAGTGGTCCAGCGCGGTCGTGGCCGCTTTGAGTTTGAGCGTGTCGCCGGTTTTGGTGCGCGAGTCTTCGGTTTCGAGTATCTCTTCGATCTGTTTGAGGGCGGTTTCGATCTTTTGGCGTTGCTCCTCGGGCAGCTCAGCGCCGCAATCAGAGAGCCCGCTGCGGGTGGCCAGGATCGTATCGCGCGCGCGGATTTTGGCCTCAATCCATTGCCTGGCCTTCATGTCGTCGCGCGCATGGTCAATCGATTCCTGCACCATCTTCTGCACATCCTCATCCTTCACGTCGATCGTCGATTTGAGCGGGACTACGACCTCTTTACCGCTCTTCACGTCACGTGCCAGCACGTTCAGAATGCCATCGGCATCAATCGCAAACTGCACGCCGACCCGCGGCACGCCCTTGGGCGCCGGCTCGAAATCGAGCGTGAAGCGGCCCAGGCTCCAGTTATCGGCCGCGCGTTCGCGCTCACCCTGCAACACATGGATGAGGATGCTCGGCTGGTAATCGACCGCCGTCGTGAACATCTCCCCGGCCCTGGTCGGAATGGTCGTATTGCGCGGAATAATCACGTTCATCAGCCCGCCAAAGGTCTCAATCCCAAGCGATAGCGGGGTGACATCCAGCAGAAGCACCTGGTTGAGATTGCCCGAAAGTATCTCCGCCTGGACCGCTGCGCCCAGCGCAATCGCCTCATCGGGATGCTGCGAAGTGTTGAGCTCAGGGCCCTTGCTCGCCGGATTATCAGGGTCGGCGCAATGGAAAACCTCCGCCACGAGCTGCCGTATCAGCGGCATCCGCGTCTGGCCGCCCACCAGGATTACCTGGTCCAGCTCCTCGGGCTCCAGCCGTGCATCCGCCAGCGAGTGCAGGCAATGGGCACGGGTGCGCATCACGATGTCGCGGGTCAATTCTTCAAGCTTCCGGCGTGTGAGCTCGCAATCCAGACTGTATTGCGGCGAGAGAAAAGGGATCGAGATACGGGTTTGGAGCGCTTTGCTGAGCTGTTTCTTGGCCTGCTCGGCCGCCTCGCGGATTCGTGCCGCCTGCTCCAAATTACCGGCGAGCTCCAGGCCCGACTCCTCCCGTACCTTCCGGAGCAGGAACTCCACCAGCCGTTTATCGAGGTCTTCACCGCCCAGACGCGTATCGCCATGGGTGGAAAGCACCTGGAAGACCCCCTTGTTGAGCTCAAGAATGCTCAAATCGAAGGTACCACCGCCAAAATCGTAAACGGCTATCTTGGAGCGGTCCTTGAGCTTATCCAGTCCATAGGCGAGCGCCGCCGCCGTCGGTTCATTGATGATGCGCTCCACGCTGAAACCGGCCATCTCTCCGGCCTTACGGGTGGCACTGCGCTGAGCATCGTTGAAATAGGCCGGCACCGTAATCACGGCACGGGTGACAGGCTCGCCGAAAAATTCTTCCGCATCTTTTTTGAGCTTGGCCAGAATCAGCGAAGAAATCTCCTCAGGCGTCCATGAGCGCCCATGCAGATTAATCGTCACTCCCTCGTGACCCTGACCGCCGACCGGGTAGGTCACGAGCATCTCCTCCTGGGCAATCTCGTTGCCGCGGCGTCCCATAAAGCGCTTGATCGAGTAGACCGTCCGCCCCGGCTGGAGCACACGCCCGCGGGCAGCCTCCCATCCCACGACCGGCTCGGAATCCGGTCCGGGGAAATAGACCACAGAGGGAGTCAATCGCTGCCCCTGACTGTCTGCCATCACCAAAGGAATCCCCGAATCAACCGTCGCCGCCAGCGAGTGAGTCGTACCCAAATCTATGCCGATTATTTTACTCATCAACCCCACGAAGTATGGCCTCAAACAGCTCTTTTTTCAAGGGACCAGCCGCATTTATAGACGAATGAGAATAAAACTGCCTTTTCAAAGAGTAATCACTTTTTATGAATTTCTCCGGATCACCCCTCAGCGGTTTACCGTTTCGGTGAGTCGCTCAAAATAAAATTTGAAACTTTCCGGAATGTGCGGTGTTATTCACGAAACATGCTCTGAATGCCGCAGCGCATGAAGATAGAAGCATTCTGACAACAGGAATAGGTAAGGTAACATATATGAAAAAAATGGTACTTATAGTTTCCATGATCGCGGCTGCGTTTTCCTGGGTAGCGTTCAGTGCGCCGGTCCGGGAAGCGGCCCCGCCCGCCGAGGCAGCCACACTGCCGCAGGGAGTCTCCTCAGTCCCTGAAAACGCG
This sequence comes from Verrucomicrobiota bacterium, assembly GCA_019136955.1. GTDB lineage: Bacteria > Verrucomicrobiota > Verrucomicrobiia > Limisphaerales > UBA1412 > UBA1412. Next base: position 25,475 of record JAGVTF010000009.1, on the reverse strand, counting down.
ACTCCGTCCTACAAGAATAACGCTTTTGCGCTAAATCTGCTCAAGGCCGGTTGGAACGACACTGAAAATATCTTCCTGAGCCCTTACAGTATCGCCACCGCGCTGGCGATGCTCGAGTCAGGCGCCCGGGGTGAGACCGCCCAGGAACTGGCCCACGTTCTTTGCTGGGAGAAACCCGGCAAACCGATCCTCGAAGCTTTCTCCGAAACTCAGAAAGAGCTGCAGAAAGCGCCCAAAAGAATCCGGCCCCTCAGAAACGTTGAGGAAATGCTCAGTCTCTCTCTGGCCAATTCACTCTGGCCCTCGGAGAGCTTCCCGTTCTACCCGGATTACATCGATTCGATGAAGAAGCACCTGGATGCGGAAATACATCTGAGCGACTATCAGAAAGCCGAAGAGGTTCGCACCCGGATCAACGACTGGACCGCCGAACATACCCGCAATAAAATTAAAGACCTGATCCAGCCCGGGGTACTGGACCCGATCACCCGGATGGTGCTCGTCAACGCCATCTATTTCAAAGGCCAGTGGATACACACCTTTGATAAAAGCGCAACCGCGGAAGATGAGTTCATCGCCTGTAACGGGAGCCGCAAAAAGGTTCCTTTCATGAACAAGCTCGAAGTTTATCCCTATTATGAGGATTCAGAGCTGCAGGTCCTGAGCCTGCCCTATCACGGAAACCTCTCGATGAAAATCTTCCTCCCCAAAGACGCAAAGAAACTGGCCGAGGTGAAAAAGAGCTTCTGCGAAGGGGGATTCCAGACCTGGACAAAAGCCTTGAAGCCGCGTCCGGTAAAGGTGAAAATGCCCAAATTCAAGATGGAAAAACGGCTGGACCTCAATGATCTCCTGACCCAAATGGGTGCCGGCTCCATCTTCTCGGAACAAAAAGCCAACTTCGGAGGCATGTATAATCGGGCCGATTTCCTCTTTAACCTCTACGTCAGCAAGGTGATTCACCAGGCTTTCATCGAAGTGGATGAGATGGGAACCGAAGCCGCTGCGGCCACAGCCGTCATTATGAAAATGAGGAGTGCCCTGCCGCCCCAGGCAGAGGTCAGCTTCGCGGCCGATCACCCGTTCCTCTTTGTCCTCCAGGATGATGTTACGGGCAATATCCTCTTTGCAGGCCAGTTGCTCCAGCCTTGAAGAGCTTGCTCCTGGCGCTGCCGGCAGCGTCCAGCCTGAAGCGGGTCAATACCCCCTTGTGATCCGTCGGCCAGCCTCCCAGAGGCACAATGAAAGGGTCCTCGCTGTCGTCGGGGACTCTTTCGTTTCTCAGAATATCGCCCGCCGGGGCCACCACTCGGGAATCCACCGCGCGAAGCATCTCTTTCGGGCCGTAGTAGATGAAGTCAATCCGGTCGCGCTCATCGACTTCCGGAGCACAAGCCAGACTGCTCACAGGCACGGCCAGGTTATTCGCGGGGAAAGTGAAGCCGGGATGGGTCACCGGGTTCGGGTGAATCACGCGGTAGGAATCCTGATACCCGGAGTCATGCAGCATCGTGGAGAGATCCCAATTGATCACCACGCCGTTGTGATCGCGAAGCTGGGCCGTATCCGCCTGCCAATCCAGGTGTGAGGGTTCATTGAAATCGCCACAGATAAGAATTCCCCGACCCTGAAGGCGCTCGCGGTTCGCATCGGCGATTACTGCTTTCATAATTTCATCCCGAAAAGATTCATTACTGTCTTTCAAAATCTCTTCAACATCTGTCACCCGAGTTTCCACTTTCTTCCAGGTGCTGCTGCCATAGCCGCGCGGCAGATAACATGCGTAGTGGCGCCAATCCAGATGCAGCGAGTAGAAGGCAAAGGGCCTCCCCTGCACCTCAATCAACGCTTTCAAAGCCGAGCCGTTATCCCTGCTGGTCCAGGCGGAGACTGACTCCTGCGACTGGATGGGGTACTTGGAGATGATGCCGGTGCTGACGCTTTTTTCTCCGTAGTAGGTCAAGCCGCGCCGCGCCAGCGCCTCCACCACGCGGCCGATGAAATCGGTGTCGTTATAATTGCGCACTTCGGAAAATGCGACCAGGTCCGGCTTCAGATGCTCAATCTCGTCTATAATGTAGTCAAACCCGTTTTCCACGCGGGTTCCCTCCTGCCAGATGTTTAGGGAAAGCACGTTAATCTCGGGCGCATCCGCATGGAATCTGCCCGATACACAGCCACTCTGAATCAGGCCCAGGAACAGAAAGCCCGCCAGTAAATACCACTTTTTCATTGGCGCAGATTGTATATTATCAGCCTTCAGCTTGCAATCTTTTTTGTAAAAATCTGTTTTACCGGTAAAAACCATCGGCTGACTTTGATGAAAACCTGCTCGCCAAGTGAAAGATTTTGAACAATTTTGAAAAAACTGGCTCTATCCTGATAGAAAACCGGTTGCTCTCCTTGCTCTTTTTACCCAAAATAGATAGGCGTTGCTGATCCTCTAAAGGCTAAACAGGAATGGGAGCTTCAAGTTCATGGTCTGTGCTTTTGATATCAGCAACGTATTATTATCAAGTATCTATACTGATAGTAAAAAAATAAAAGAAACTATAAAGATGAAGAAAAAATTAACTTTTTCTGCTGCAATCCTCTCAGCAGCCCTCCTCACACATGCGGGAGTGCTGTTTACGGAGAACTGGGATTTTGCCGCCTCTTCGGAAGCGGAGCTTGATCCCACTCGCTGGGTGGTAGATGACGGCTGTTTTGGCGATGGCATCTACAGCCCCTCCTTCGGCGAATTCAGCTTCGGCGTTTGGGCTGATGGCACATTGAACTTCAGCGGCGCCAATGGCGACCAGGGTTACTGGGCCGGCTATGCGCTGCGAAGCGTGCCAACCTTTAGCGCCAGCGCCGATAAGGTGCTGATTGTGGAAACCACACGCATCAGCCATACCCACACGGTTCAGGCAGACTCCGCCACGCGGACGGGGCTCTGGCTGATTGCGCCCGATAAGTCCAAGTGGCTGCTCTTTGCCGATAACTACGGCGAAAGCAACTGGGGCTTTAACCCTTACTCCGGAAGTGTGGCCGATTATCCGGTCAATAATCCGGCCCACGCGGGCTACAACCTGGGCGTTTTTAACGGTACTTTCGCCAGCAATCTTCACGGCAAACTGGACCTCAAAGTCGTGGCCAATGGCTCCAGCGCCAGCATGTACATGCGCGATCCCAATGCCGCCGAGCCGGTCTGGGTCTATGGCGCGACAGTCCCCCTCAATTTCTCGGAAAATATCGCCGTAGCGCTGGGCGTCTATACGCGCGCGCCGCAATCAGGCGCAACCCTGGGCGACTATGTAGAGGGCTCTTTTGGGCCGATCTCGGTCACCGAAATGGATGCGCTCTACTTTGCGAAAGATAGTCTCCTGCTGGAAAGCGGCACCACCTCCGATGTCATCATCAACGTGGCCGCTTCCGCCACTCCCTGCACCGTGACGCTCACCAGCTCCGATTCGGGAATCGCAATTCCTGAAGGAGCCCCCGGCGGGGTCGCCACGCTCAATTTCGCTGCCGGCGAGACTGAGAAAGCCGTTGGCATCACCTCCGTCGGTGAAGGTCTGGCCAAGTTCACCCTGAGCGCCCCCGAAGCGGTCTGGGTCAACAACTCCCTGGCAGTGACGATTCCGGCAGCCGTCGGCGTGAAGCTCGAAGAAAACTTCGAGTCACTGGACCCGAACGTCTGGGAAATCAGCACCAAGGGTTATGAATATGCAGCCTATCCTGCTGCTGATGTCACGGTCGATTTCTTCGGCGTCAGAGACGGTATGTTGGTAGCGGATAACATGGTCGGCGCAGTCAATTACTGGGGCGGCCGGAGCGTAATCAGCAAGGACACCTTCCTGGGCAGCACCACCACTTCGCTCAAGGTCACGGCTGACCTGGCCTACATGACCCATGAAGCGGGCGTGAGCACCTGCGCCAACCTCGTTTTGCGCAATGCCGACAGCTCCAAGTTCTTCGCTCTGCGCCTCAACCGCGGCGAAGGCGGCTGGCAGTATAATACGGCCATGGGCGCTTCCGGCACCAAGCCGAGCGCATGGGCAGCCCTCAATGACGACCAGGCCCACACGATGGAGCTGGTCTATAACGGTACGACCATGACGATGTATGTGGATGGTATCTCCGGCGGCACGGTCAACTGGGTTTGCAATGACCCGATGTTTGTCGAGCTCGGTATCTATGCCCGAGAGGCGGGTGCCAAAGGCAGCGGCGCTTTTGAAAGCGTCGTTGTGGAAAACATCCAGAATGAGCTGCCCCAGGGGAGTGTCGCTCCGACAACGGTGCGCGCTTTCCCGCAGTTCAATAACCTGCTGGCGGTCACCATCCCTGAGTATGCAACCCTGAGCGGCGACGTGGAGCTGACGCTCAGCTCTTCCGACCCCGAGGTGGCGACTCCCGAGGTGGCAACTCTCACCTTCCTGCAAGATGGCGAGACGACCCAGTTCGTAAACATTCTGGCTCTCAATGCCGGCACGACGACAATCTCCTTTACCTCTCCCAACGTGGAGTGGCTCGTGGTGCCCGATGTCACCGTCAATGCTTATGCGGAATTCGCAATTCTGGTGGCCGATGACTTCTCCGGTGCCGCAATCGATACGGCGGTTTGGGAGCAGGTATCACGTCCGGCGGCTGGAGGCATCTCCAAAGACCTGAATTTCTGGATCGAAAATAATGAGCTTCTGGGCTACTTCGTCTGCGAAAAGGGCGACCATGCCGTCGAGACTCAACAGATCAGGGAGAGCTTCTCACCTACGCCCGAGAACCCGGTCATTATTGAATACACCCAGGGGCCCATTGGCGGAGTTGGCGCGGTGCTCGTTGCTCTTGGCGCCGTGATCGACCTCAACAGCGATACCGCCTGCGCCTTTGGCTACTCACGCGGAGATATCAGCGGCTGGAACGCTTATCCGGGCTATTCTTTCACGACCGATTCGCGGCCTTCCGCCTATCGCCAGGATCGCTTCCTGGATAACGGCTACCACAAAGTACGCCTCGTTGCCGATGGCAGCACCGTCCGCCACTACGTGGATGATGTCTATGGCGGCTCGATGCCGTGGGTAACGGATCAGCTCACCTTCGCTCTGGGCGGCAATGCCTATAAGATCAATAACCAGGTGGAGTTCTCCTTCAGCGACGTGAAGGTCTATGGCACCCCGACCATCGTCGTCGACAGCAGCCCGATTAACCTGCTGGAAGGCTCGGATACACTGGAAATCACGGTCCCCACTATCGCTCTGATGGAAGGAGTGACCCTGACCCTGACGATTGATGATCCCTCCATTGCCACCTTCGACAGCGGCGCCAGCAAGACGCTGGTTCTGGGCTACGGCTCAACCAATGAACAACTGGTCACGGTGAACAAGGTCAATGCGGGCAGCACCTTCATCACGATTGAGAACGACCTGGGCATCCCCATGACCGCTGACACCGTCCAGGTGCTGGCAGCCAACCCGGGCGAACTGCTCTTTGAAGACTTCTTCATGGAGGCGGAGGTCAGTCCGGCCGATTGGAGCCAGGACAACAGAAGCTGGGAAGCCAGCAACACCAATGCCGATGGCGAACTCTTCGTCACTACGGGCTGGGGCGTCGTGCTCGATTACACCCTCACGGTCAACTATTGGGGCGGCACCGCTTTCTGGACACAGAAGGGCTACAGCGCCAGCAGAGTGGACCCGCTCACCTACGTGGTGGATCGCAACTCTATGAGCTACAACTCCGGCGCCACCGGTGCCCGCAGTGCCATTCTCATTCGCAATGGCGATGGCTCCAAGTGGATACAGGTCGCCGAATCTCTGGATGACACCGGCTATAAAGGCTGGGTCTATAACCATTATACACTCAAAGCAAGCGGCGGCGGCATCCAGATGCCCGTCTTGAACGAGCTCTTTGCCGACCGCGGCGAGCATATCGTCAAGCTGCTTGTCAATGGCGAGACCGTTGAGATATACGTCGACGAGGTTCTGGGCGCAACGCTCGATTTCCCCGTGGAAGAAGATATCCACTTCGGTTTCGGTCTCTATACCAGAGCGGCCGGAGATACGGCTTCGACCACTTTCATGAGCACGAAGATTTACGGCTCTGAAAACCCGGCCATCAACCCGCCGGTGATCCGCAGTCAGCCGGCTGATCAGTTTGCCGGAGTTGGCCAGAGCGTCTCCTTCAGAGTCGCCGCCGATGGCAAGGAGCTCTCCTATGCCTGGTATCGCGACGCGGAATTGATCGAAGGCGCCACATCGGCCACCCTTACCCTCACCGGTACGACGGTAGAAGACCAGGGTGCCTACACTGCCGTGGTCAGCAACGTTTCGGGTTCTGCCAGCAGCGAGCCGGCTTACCTGACACTTATCGAAACCCAGGCCCTCTTTGACGGCTTCACCGGCCCTGAGCTGGATGCCGGTCTCTGGGAAGGCAGCACTCGTTCCTTCGAGTTCGGCCAGTTCCCCAATGCCACCGGTACAGCCAGCCTGGAAGTCGATAACGCACTGGCCATCGACTTCACCCTCACAGAAAACCACTGGGGAGGCGTCACCTACTACACGGTCGATACCTTCAGCGCCAGCCCGGAAAACCCGGTTGTCTTCGAGATCGACCGCGATTCCTTTGGCTACAACGAAGGGGCGACCGGCGCACGCTGCTCCTTCATCATCACCACCAGTGACCTGGAGTACTGGGTCAACTTCTCCGATTCGATTGATGGCTCTGCCGGCTACATCGGCTGGGGCTCCAACCGTAAGATTGGACAAGATGGCGATAATGATGGCGGACGCGCCATTGTGTTCCCGAGCCTGAACTTCTCGCCGCTCAATGACAAGGGCGCCCACACGGTGAAGATCATCGCTGACGGCCAGACCGCCACGCTCTATGTGGATGACTATGCCGGAACGCCGATCCTCTTCCCGTTCTCGGAGAATATCCGCTTCGGTATCGGCGTTTTCACTCGCGCGGTACCCGATAACGGCTGGGCAGTCTTCCGGAACGCCTCGGTCTGGACCGACGCTGAATCAGGACCGGTCGAGGCTCCTGTGCTGGCCTTTGCGATTGAGGATGGCAAGCTCGTCCTGAGATGGGCCGTCTCCTCTAACGCAATGCTGGAAGTCTCTCCGCAAGCCTCCGGTGGTCTCTGGACTCATGCCGGAGTGGCCGAAATCAAGGATGGTACCTCCGGTGGTCTCTGGACTCATGCCGGAGTGGCCGAAATCAAGGATGGTACCTGGTACTATGAGGTGCCCCTGAGCTCCGGCGCTGGCTACTACAGGCTCGTGGCCGAATAAGGGCCAGACTCCTGAAACATCCGGCAGTAGTCCCGCAAGGCTGCTGCCTGAATCTACGAAAGCCACCCTGCTTACAAAAGCGGGGTGGTTTTTTTAGACGATTATTTTCTCACACTGGAACTTTTTGATAGATTCTGGAAAATCCACCTCTTTTCCCACGGTAAGGGTGTTGCTTTTTCTTTTCTTTTTTTACAAAATGAGACGGTGTTGTTGTTCAGTAAAAATTAGTCAGTTAAGGAAGGAATCCTGGAGGGTTTTGAGAAAACTTGAGAACAGACGCCCTCCTGGCCTCACTGCCTGGCAAAACCATTATTGAAGAACAATGGATAAACAGATATACTGTTTGTAGTAAATAACTAGCTAGTACGCAATACACTATGAAGAAGAAACTAATATTCTCTACTGCAATACTCTCCGCGGCGTTGCTTTCGCATGCGGGGGTGCTGTTTACAGAGAACTGGGATTTTGTCGCTGCCTCGGAGGCGGAGCTTGATCCCGCTCGTTGGGTGGTAGATGACGGCTGTTTTGGCGATGGCATCTATAGCCCCTGTTTTGGTGATTTCAGCTTTGGCATCTGGGGTGATGGCACCTTGAACTTCAGCGGTGCCAATGGCGACCAGGGTTACTGGGCCGGCTATGCGCTGCGAAGCGTGCCAACCTTTAGCGCCAGCGCCGATAAGGTGCTGATTGTGGAAACCAAACGCATCAGCCATACCCACACGGTTCAGGAGGGTTCAGCCACACGGACAGGGCTCTGGCTGATTGCTCCCGATAAGTCCAAGTGGCTGCTCTTTGCCGATAACTACGGCGAAAGCAACTGGGGCTTCAACCCCTACTCCGGCACCACTGCCGATTACCCGGTCAACAACCCGAGCAACGTCGGCTATGACCTGGGCGTTCTTAACGGCACTTTCGCCAGCAATCTCCGCGGCGAACTGGACCTCAAAGTCGTGGCCAATGGCTCCAGCGCCAGCATGTACATGCGCGATCCCTACGCCGCCGATCCGGTCTGGGTCTATGGCGCGACAGTCCCCCTCAATTTCTCGGAAAATATCGCCGTAGCGCTGGGCGTCTATACGCGCGCGCCGCAATTGGGCGCAACCCTGGGCGACTATGTGGAGGGCTCCTTTGGGCCGATCACGGTCACCGAGATGGATGCGCTCTACTTTGCGAAAGATAGTCTCCTCTTGGAAAGCGGCACCACCTCCGATGTCATCATCAACGTGGCCGCTTCCGCCACTCCCTGCACCGTGACACTCACCAGCTCCGATTCGGGAATCGCAATTCCTGAAGGAGCCCCCGGTGGGGTCGCCACGATCAATTTCGCTGCAGGCGAGACTGAGAAAACAGTCGGCATCACCTCCGTCGGTGAAGGCCTGGCCAAGTTCACACTGAGCGCTCCCGAATCGGTCTGGGTCAACAACTCCCTGGCGGTGACGATTCCGGCAGCCGTCGGCGTGAAGCTCGAAGAAAACTTCGAGACGCTCAACCCGAACGTCTGGGAAATCAGCACCAAAGGTTATGAATATGCAGCCTATCCTGCCGCCGATGTCACGGTCGATTTCTTCGGCGTCAGAGACGGCATGTTGGCCGCTGATAACATGGTCGCTACCGTCAACTACTGGGGCGGCCGGAGCGTAATCAGCAAGGATACCTTCCTGGGCAGCACCACCACTTCGCTCAAGGTCACGGCTGATCTGGCCTATATGACCCACGAAGCAGGGGTGAGCACCTGCGCCAACCTCGTTTTGCGCAATGCCGACAGCTCCAAGTTCTTCGCTCTGCGCCTCAACCGCGGCGAAGGCGGCTGGCAGTATAATACGGCCATGGGAGCTTCCGGTACCAAGCCGAGCGCCTGGGCAGCCCTTAATGACGACCAGGCCCACACGATGGAGCTGGTCTATAACGGCACAACCATGACGATGTATGTGGACGGTATCTCCGGCGGCACGGTCAACTGGGTTTGCAATGACCCGATGTTTGTCGAGCTCGGTATCTATGCCCGAGAGGCGGGTGCCAAAGGCAGCGGCGCTTTTGAAAGCGTCCTTGTGGAAAACATCCAGAATGAACTGCCCCAGGGGAGTGTCGCTCCGGCAACGGTCCGTGCCTTCCCGCAGTTCAATAACCTGCTGGCGGTCACCGTCCCGGAATATGCAACCCTGGGTGGCGACGTGGAGCTGACGCTCAGCTCTTCCGATCCCTCCATTGCAACGCCTGAGGTGGCGACCCTCACCTTCCTGCAAGATGGCGAGGCGACCCAGTTCGTAAACATTCTGGCCCACGGTGCCGGCACGGCGACAATCTCCTTCGCCTCTCCCAATGTGGAGTGGCTCACGGTGCCCAACGTTATCGTCAATGCCTATGCGGAGCCCATGATCATGGTGGCGGATGACTTCTCCGGCGCCGCGATTGATACGACGCTCTGGCAGCAGGTATCCCGTCCGGCGGCTGGAGGCACCTCCAGAGACCTGAACTTCTGGATCGAAAACAACGAGCTTCTGGGCTACTTCGTCTGCGAAAAGGGCGACCATGCCGTCGAAACTCAACAGATAAAAGACCAGTTCTTCCCGACAGCGGATTCACCGGTTGTCTTTGAGTACATTCAGGGGCCTCTGGGTGGAGTCGGCTCGGTAGTCGTTGGTCTTGGCGCCGTGATCGACCTCAACAACAACACCGCCTGCGCCTTTGGTTACTCACGCGGTGATATCAGCGGCTGGAACGCCTATCCGGGCTATTCTTTCACGACCGATTCGCGGCCATCCGCCTATCGTCAGAATCGCTTCCTGGATAACGGCTACCACAAGGTACGCCTCGTTGCCGATGGCAGCACCGTCCGCCACTACGTGGATGATGTCTATGGCGGCTCGATGCCGTGGGTTACCGACAGGATCACCTTTGCCCTGGGCGGCGATGCCTACAAGATCAATAATCAGGTGGAGTTCTCCTTTGGCGATGCCAAGGTCTATGGCACCCCGACCATCGCGGTCACCGATAAAGCGCTTAACCTGATCAACGGCACCGATACGATCAACTTCACCGTGCCCAGTGTGGCCATTGCACAGGGAGTTACCATAACCCTGACCGTCGAAGATCCTTCCATCGCCACGTTCGACAGTGGCGCCGTGAAGACGATCAACATTGGCCCGGGCTCCCCCGCTGATTACGTAGTCACGGTGAGCAAGGTCAATGCCGGCAAAACGTTCGTCACGATTGAGAACGATTTGGGCATCCTGATGACCGTTGACACTCTCGAGCTGCTGGCACCCAATGCTGGAGCGACTCTCTTTGAGGACTTCTTCACGGGTCCGGATATCAGCCCGACCCATTGGAGCCAGGACAACGGAAGCTGGGAAGCGGGCCAGCCCGATGCGACCGGTGAACTCATCGTCACCCCGGGCTGGGGCGTCATACTTGATTACACCCTCACGGTCAACTACTGGGGCGGTACCGCTTTCTGGACACAGGAGGGTTACAAAGCCAGCCAGATTGACCCGCTCAGCTTCGTCGTGGACCGCAACTACTTCTCCTATTCGGAGGGTTCAACCGGTGCACGCTGCGCCATCCTCATCCGCAATGGCAGCGGCTCCAGATGGATACAGATTGCTGAATCTCTGGATGACAGTGGCTATAAAGGTTGGGTCTATAACCATTATGAACTCAAGGCAACCGGCGGCGGCATCCAAATGCCCGTCTTGAACGAGCTCTTTGCCGATCGCGGCGAGCATGTCGTCAAGCTGGTGGCCGATGGTGACACGGTCTCAATCTATGTCGATGACGTCCTGGGTGAGGTTCTCCCCTTCGCAGTGGAAGAAGATATTCACTTCGGGTTTGGTCTCTATACCAGGGCGGCCGGAGACTCGGCTTCGACCTGTTTCATGAGCGCGATCATCCTCGGCTCGGGCGAACCTGCCCCGAATCCGCCGGTCATTCTCGTTCAACCGCCCAGCCAGTTCTCCGGAGTTGGCCAGCCGGTCTCCTTTGGTGTACACGCCTCGGGCCAGGAGCTCTCTTATGCCTGGTACAAGGATGGCGAACTCCTGGAAGGTGAAACCTCGGCGAGTATCACCTTGCCTTCGGCTTCTGAAGCCGATCTGGGCGAGTATCAGGTAGTGGTCAGTAACGTTTCGGGCTTTGTCCGCAGCGAGTCTGTATACCTGAGCCTGGTCGAGAACCAGCGCTTCTTTGACAGCTTCATCGGCCCTGAGCTGGATGCCGGCCTCTGGGAAGGCAGCACTCGTCCCTTCGAGTACAGCCTCTACCCTGCTGCCACCGGTACGGCCAACTTGGAGCTTGATAATGCACTGGCCATCGACTTCACCCTCTCGGAGAATTACTGGGGAGGCGTCGCCTACTACACGATCGATACCTTCAACGTGAGCCCGGAGAACCCGGCCATCTTCGAGATCGACCGTGACTCCTTCGGCTACAACGAAGGGGCGACCGGCGCACGCTGCTCCTTCATCGTCACTACCAGTGACCTGGAGTACTGGGTCAACTTCTCCGATTCGATTGATGGCTCTGCCGGCTATATCGGCTGGGGCTCCAACCGTAAAATTGGACAAGATGGCGATAATGATGGCGGACGTGCCGTGGTGTTCCCGAGTCTGAACTTCGCTCCGCTCAATGACAAGGGCGCCCACACGGTGAAGGTCGTCGCCGACGGCCAGACCGCCACGCTCTACGTGGATGGCTACGCCGGAACGCCGATCCTCTTCCCGTTCTCAGAGGATATCCGCTTCGGTATCGGCGTTTTCACTCGTCAGATACCCGATAACGGCTGGGCAATCTTCCGGAACGCCTCGGTCTGGGTTGATGAAGGGGCGCCACCGGTGGAAACTCCGGTGCTGGCCTTTGCGGTTGAAGATGGCAAGCTCATCCTGAGATGGGCCGTCTCCTCCGGCGCGGCGCTGGAAGTCTCTCCGCAAGCCTCCGGCGGTCTCTGGACTCATGCCGGACTGCCGGAAATCAAAGATGGTACCTGGTACTATGAGGTGCCTCTGAGTGCCGACGCCGCCTACTACAGGCTCGTGGCCGAATAAGGGCTAGAACCCGAAACATCCGGCAGCGGCTCTGATACTCTGATGGCTGCTGCCTGAAACCAAAAAACCACCCTGCTCGCAAGAACGGGGTGGTTTTTTGATTCTGTCGAAGCGCTAGCGGTCTGTTTCCCGCTGGCGATACTTGAGGAGCTCGAGCAGTGCGGCGGCCTCGGCCGCATCGCGCTGGAGCAGGTACTCCGGAGTGGCCACTTTGAGCGGCTGCTCCAGGCGCAGCGTGCACGGCTCACTCTCCGGAGTGCTCGCTTCGTTTATGAAAAGCCGGCCCAGTTGCCGCGCCTCCTCCATTTTCGGCAGGGTCAGAAGAGTCCCCGCCGGCAGAGTCCCCAGAAGCGCATTGCCCGAGCCGACGCTCGGCATCGGCAGTTGGGAATCCATTGAGGCGCAGCCACCGCAGGAGATGATCAGCCCGAGCGTCATCGCCCGCCTGACGAGATTTGACCATCTCTTCCAACGTCTGCGCAAAGGTATGCCCGAGCGCTTCATGCTTTTCCTCCAGAGCCGGCCGCGAGCCATACCGCTTGAAGAGCCAGAGCAGAAGCGGGATTGCGGCGGTGAGCAGCCCCAGAATCGCCATCGTAAGTGTCATACATGCGCAAAAGGATACGAGAGGCGGCCGCAACCAAAAACCCCTCCCCTGGCAAGAATGGCAATTGCGGGGGATATAAAAAAACCGCCTCCCTGTTTTTGGAAAGCGGTTTCTCGAATTTATTTTAGCGTTTCAGCCTATTGCTCTACTCTCTCGGCAGCCTTGCTCCTTTTGCGGAGATACCCGCCTACGCCGCCACAGAGAACCATCGTCGCCAAAACTCCCGGTAATGGCGCCCCAGTCGATGCAGGAGCCACGCCCGTCACCAATATCTTGATGGGTGCGCCCGCTTGCCCACCAGGCCAACCAGTACGATCATCAAACCAGAGCTCGGTATAGCCATATGGAGCATTATTCCCGAAGGTCTCAGTATGGTGGCCCGCATTGAGCGAATCCTGGCTGTAATATCTCACGCCGTCATACTCCACCCAGACGCCGACATAATCACCGGCAGTGTAAGCGATGGATGTTCCACTGCCCGTCTCACCGGCGCCAACAGAGCCGATAAGGGTTTCACTATTGGCGACGATCTGACCCGAACCAGTGTCATAGAGGAAAGTTCCATAGTCAAATCCGCTGGCCGTGTTATTCCGCTCAATGCCCAGAGAAAGAGAGGAGTCCTTGACTGCATTATAAGCTTGCCCAGTCGAGTTCAGATGCCAGGCTCCAATCAACTGATTATGACCGGCGACCTGTGTCCATCCGGATTTCCATGTATCGGATCTCTCCCCTGTTTCAGGATTTTCCCAGTACCCGTCAACCCAGAGCCCCGTGTTGTTATAATGTATGCCGTAGGTTCCGTCGTTGGCTATAGCCTTCGAAGCGAATACAAACGCTGCAGCAATGCAGAATATAGATACTATTTTTTTCATAAATTTTGATTCTAACTACAACTTTACCTATGTAGTTGACCGTTCGCTTCCGCCAGTCTCAGAGCGAATCGACCCGCTTCCTCACGGAAGCGTAGTATGAAGATACTCCTCTCTTAAAGGGATGTCAAATGGAAAAAACATTTTTTCTCAACTTTTTTAATCATCTTTTATTTCCCCTTTTTCCTCACTTTTTCTCCTCCCCGTTGAGAGCGCGGCAGGGCATAAAAAAACCGCTCCACGTCGATTCGGGAACGGTTTTTCGCGTTTATAGGCTCAGGCCGGCTTACTCGTGGGCACTACCATCTCCGGCACCGCGCTTACGCAGGTAGCCGCCGACACCGCCGACACCGCCGCAAAGCAGCATCGTCGCCAGGACCCCCGGCAGCGGCGCACCCGTGGAAGAGGGCAACCCACCGGTCAGCGCAAGGCGGATAACGGAATTGGGAGGCTCACTTTGTGAAGGGGTGTTCGATTGAGTATACCAGATGTATGCGTAGCCATCTTCCGGATCAGCCAGATAGGTGCCTGTAAACTGCTTTTTTGACCCTGCCGGATCAAGATTTACACTATTGACGCTGTAGTATGTTTCATCACCAATCTTCACCCAGACGCCGACCATGTCGCGTGGGGTAAATATCTCAGAAACACCCCCAGCGCCCTCGTAACCGGCTCCGACCGTTCCGACAAGCACTTCGCTACCGGCAACCATCTGGCCCGAACCACTATCATCATATAAGAAGGTTCCATAGCTAAATCCGTCCGTCTCATTTTTTTCAATATTGAAAACGAGAGCGTTGTCTTTCAAAGCGGTAAAAGCGCCAAGGTGCTCTCGCCCCGTTTTCACCCGCCAGCCGGCGTCTTTGCCACCGCCACCGGTATACATTCCATATTCCTCTGCCTGCGCCATCAGTTGGCACGTAAAGGTAAACAACACTGCCAGGCTCAGTGCCCAAGTTAATTTTTTCATATTAGTTTAGAGGTAGTTAATAACTCATGCAATCGACGGTTCCACCCTCACCTTACAAAAGCGATCCGACCGTCGTCTCTTTTTTAAGAGACTCGTGCCTATAATACGTCATATTGTGAAAAATAAAAACAAAAAAAATTATATTTTTCATTTTTCACCAAAAGCCTATTCTGTATGGATAAAACGGATGCGCAACCGCTTTTTTCTTTTAAACATCGCTTTTTTAACCCCTCATTCTCCCTTTTTCTCCTTCCGCTTAGCCCGAAACAGGGCACAAAAAAACCGCCTCTCTATCTATGGAAGCGGTTTCTCGAATTTATTTTAGCGTTTCAGCCTATTGCTCTACTCTCTCGGCAGCCTTGCTCCTTTTGCGCAGGTAGCCACCCACGCCGCCACTGAGCAGCATCGTCGCCAGAACTCCCGGCAACGGCGCTCCGCTGGAAGCGGGAGTCGCTGTACCTGTCAACGACAGCTTAATAGTCGAGTTAACATCGTTGGGGTTCTCGAACGAACCAAACCAGACGTTTGCATAACCAGTCGGAGGAGAGTTGTGATCAGTCTTCGTATAAAAATCGGAATTGAGTGAAGGAATACTGTAGTATGTTTCCCCTTCAATCTCTACCCAAACGCCGACCATATCGCCTGCGTTGTAGCCAATTGAGATTTTGCCCCCTCCTGTTACACCGGGGTCCACAGAGCCAGCAAACTCTTCACTACCGGCAACTATCTGCTTGTTGACCGAGTCATACTTAAAAGTCCCGTAGTCGAAACCGACGGTCGTGGTATTCTTTACAATATCGAAGGATAAGGAGGCATCCTTTAAGGCGGAAAAGGTCCCCCACTTAGAATTTCCGGTCCCCAGCTTCCAGGCTCCTTGTTGGCCATTATGAATACCGTATTCCCCTACCTCCGCCATCAATTGGGACACAAAGGTCAATAATACTGCCAGGCTCAACGCCCAAGTTAATTTTTTCATATTAGTTTAGAGGTAGTTAATAATTCATGCAATCGACGGCTCTACCCTCACTTTACAAAAGCGGTCCGTCCGTCGCCTCTTTTTTAAGAGACTCGTGCCTATAATACGTCATATCGTGAAAAATAAAAACAAAAAAATTATATTTTTCATTTTTCTCCAAAAGCCTATTCTGTATGGGTAAAACGGATGCGCAACCGCTTTTTTCTCTTAAACATCGCTTTTTTAGCCCCTCATTCTCCCTTTTTTCCTCCCGCATAGCCCGAAACAGAGCACAAAAAACCGCTGATAAAAGTCTTATTTGCGGGCAACCTTGTACGGAGCGGCCTGCGCGGTCGGCTTGATCACCAGCTCATCTATACAGACATGGGCCGGACGCTCCGCCAGCCAGAGCATTGTCTGGGCGATATCTTCCGCAGTGAGCGCCTTCACGCCCCGATAGACCTCCTGAGCTTTTGCCGCGTCGCCCTTGTAGCGAACCAGTGAAAACTCGGTCTCGGCCATTCCGGGGTCCAGGCTGGTCACCCGGACCGGCGTGCCGCAGAGCTCCAGCCGCAGCGCTTTGGTGATTTGCAGCTCAGCCGCCTTGGCTCCGCAATAGACGCTGCCCCCCTCATACGGGATGCGGCCGGCAATGGAGCCGACGTTAATCACCAGGGCACCCTCCACCCTGAGCATGAGGGGGATGAGCCGCCGGCTGACCCGCAAGAGCCCCAGGACATTGGTCTGGAGCATCGTTTCCCAATCCTCATCCTTCCCCTCCAGGAGCGTATCGACCCCCAGGGCTCCTCCGGCATTATTGATGAGGACCTGCAGTTCCGAGGTCCGCTGAGCCAGAGCGTTGCCAAACTCTTCCACGCTGGGAGTGCTGCTCACATCCAGGCTGAAGGGACAGGCGGAGGCGGCGCCGGCCTCGAGGGCGAGCCGAGCGGTCTCTTCCAGCCGCTCCATTCGGCGCGCGCCGAGCATCAGGTGGGCTCCGGCCGAGCCAAACGCCACGGCGGCCGCTCTGCCAAATCCGCTGGAGGCACCGGTGATGGCCACCCATTTATTCTTCAAATCAGTCATATTTCGTTTCATCTTTCTATTTTATCTTTATGTGGAAAGGCTTTGCACCAGGCTCAGCAGCTCTTTGAGGCGTCCCGGGGTCGTTTTTTGGCTAAAGCGCGGCAGCCGCCCATGGATCATGATGGGCAAGCCGTTGCGGACAATGCTCACCTTATCCTCCCGCGATTCAATCTCCGTGATCTTCTTGCGTGAAGCAATCACCCGCACTCGGTAGACGGTGAAGAGATACCTGACCCGGGCCGGCAGTTTGCCGAAGCGGTCCTCCAGCTCTTCTTCCAGCGGGGCCAGCTCTTCCACCGAGCGCGCCTGAGCCAGACGCCGGTAAATCTCCAGCCGCTGGACCGGGTCGCCAATATAGGAGAGGGGGATCAACTGACTCGAATCGCTCGGCGCTCCGCTCATCCCGTTGCGCTCCTCGGGCAGGAGGAAATCCAGATGTATTCGGGTCTCCACCCGTTCTTCGGGCTTCTCCCCTTTGAAGCGCGCGATCGACTCCTGGAGCAGTTTGCAATAGAGGTCAAAACCGATGGCGGTGATATGGCCGCTCTGCTCGGAGCCGAGCAGGTTGCCGGCGCCGCGGATTTCCAGATCGCGCATGGCGATTTTGAAGCCAGAGCCCAGACGCGAATACTGTTTGATGGCGGAGATACGTTTGCGGGCATCGGCCAGGAGCGCCGCATGGCGCGGGATGAGCAGGTAAGCATAGGCCTGATGCCGGTAGCGCCCCACGCGACCGCGTAGCTGATAGAGCTCACTCAGGCCGAAGCGGTCGGCTCGGTCGATGATGATCGTATTGGCATTGGGGATATCCAGTCCGCTCTCGATAATCGTCGTCGAGAGGAGCACATCCACCTCGCCATTGACGAATCTGGACATGACCTCCTCCAGTTGGTCGCTCTCCATCTGCCCGTGGGCCACGGCAAGGCGGGCCTGCGGCACCAGCGCCCGCAGCTTGAGCTCCACGCTCTCGATACTCGTCACCCGATTGTGCAGGAAGAAGACCTGCCCCTGCCGGTGAAGCTCATGCACGATCGCCTGCCGGATCACCTCGTCATTGTACTGGGAGACGATTGTTTTGACCGGCAGCCGCTCTTGAGGCGGGGTCTGGATGCAGCTCATTGATTTGACGCCCGACAGCGCCAGATAGAGGGTACGCGGGATCGGCGTCGCAGTGAGCGTCAGGACATCCGTCAGCGCCTTGAGCTTCTTGATCCGCTCCTTTTGCTGGACGCCAAAACGTTGCTCCTCATCCACAATGAAGAGCCCGAGGTCTTTGAAGCGGACATCCCTCTGGACGAGCCGATGCGTCCCAATCACGATATCGATATCGCCCAGAGCCAGTTGGCGAATGACCTCGCTTTGCTCTTTGCGGCTCCGGAAGCGCGAGATGCTCTCAATCCGGAAGGGGTAGCCGGCCATCCGCTCGCGAAACGTATTGAAATGCTGCTGAACCAGGATCGTGGTCGGTGCCAGCAGAGCCACCTGCTTGCCCGACATGACCGCCTTGAAAGCGGCCCGAATCGCCACCTCCGTTTTGCCAAAACCGACGTCGCCGCAGACCAGCCGGTCCATTGGCCGCCGGCCTTCCATCTCTTTTTTGGTCTCGGCAATCGCCTCGAGCTGGTCGGGGGTCTCTTCGTATTCAAAGGCGCTTTCAAAAATGTGCTGCCACTCCGAGTCCGGCGCAAAGGCAAAACCGGCCTCAGCCTCGCGCATCGCCTGTATCCGCAAGAGATCGCTGGCCACGTCTTCGATCGCTTTTTGCGCCTGGGCGCGTGCATTCTTCCAGCGTCTGCCGCCCAGCCGGCTCAGAGGAGGCCGCGCCCGGCCGACACCGATATATTTATTGACCAGATGCGCCTCGGTCACCGGCACGTAGAGCCGCGGCGGCGGTTCAAGAGGCTCATCGGCGGCAAACTCCAGAATGAGGCACTCGGGCGAATCGGTGAGGCTTGAATTGCGGCGGCCCGCTCCCTGAGGCATCCGGCCGATGCCCTGATAGCGCGCGATGCCATGCTGCAGATGCACCACGATATCGCCCTCTTCGATATGGTCAAAATCGATCTCCAACTGCGAGCGGCTGGCCACGGCCTGAACCTTGCGCAAGCGCCGGGAGCGCTGGGCTTTGCTCCGGCAATAAATATCGTTGTCGCTCACCAGCGCGAACTTGAGCTCCGGCGCCACCACTCCCCTGGAGAGAGCCGCCGGCACGAGCTCGGG
The DNA here is from genome assembly GCA_019136955.1 of Verrucomicrobiota bacterium. Taxonomy (GTDB): domain Bacteria; phylum Verrucomicrobiota; class Verrucomicrobiia; order Limisphaerales; family UBA1412; genus UBA1412. The sequence goes on along the minus strand of JAGVTF010000009.1, from coordinate 6,458 downwards.
CACCTGCCGCCCCAGAACATGATCGCTCCAGAGCTGGCGGATGCGCGTATCTTCCCCCGGGTTCGTAAAACTGACCTGACAGCGGTAACCCTCTTTTCTCCACTCCAGAATTTGCTCAAAGAGCCGTCCCCTGTGCTGCTCCAGGAGCTCCAGACTCCCCTGAACCGGGAACGGCGCGTAGAGCTCCGGCGGCTCCATCCGTATGAAGCGCTTTTCCAGAATCGGCACCTCTTCACCCAGCAGGTTATAGAGGTCCACCACGTCGCAATCACCGGCCAGCAGTATCCGCCCGCCGCGCCTGAGGAAGCCCGAAATCAGGAACTCCCACTCCTCGATGAGCGGGCTCCAGCTTCCAGGCTGCGAGCGAAACAGATTGAGGCTATCCCAGACCTTGCCCGGGTCCGGCAGGAGCAGCAACGTTTCACCGGTGAGCCACTCCGTCAGGCACTGAGCCGGCTGAGCCGGAGCCGCCTCTTCAAGCTTGCCCTCCGGCGGTAATGAACCGAGCTGGCGGCGCAGAATCCCCATTTCACCGGCCGGCCCGACCAAAAACTCCTCGAGCGAATGCCGCGATATCTGCGTATTGGGGTCAAACTCACGCAGCGACTCCACCTCTTTGCCGAAAAACTCGACCCGCACCGGCCAGAGACTTGAAAGCGGATAGATATCGACGATGCCGCCGCGGAGCGCAAATTCCCCCTTCTGGGCCACCTTGGCGACCGGGTCATAGCCCCAGCTTTCGAGCTTCTCCAGCAACTCCAACGGGTCGCACTCCTCGCCCAGGCGCAGTGGTTGCAGGTACTTCTCGAAATGGGAAGGGGAAAAAGTTTTCTGGAGGATGGAATCGACCTGGCTCACGACGCAGGCCGGCCTCCCCTCCTCACGCAAACGCCTCAGCCCCAGCAGCGTCTGGAGCCGCTCACCCAGGGCCTCCGCCTCTGGAAGGCGCTCCTCCGCCGGCAAGACATCCCAGGAGGGAAAATAAAAGAGGGAATCAGAGCGGCCGCTTTGAGGCTCCAGAGAGCTCCAGGAGAGAATATCCTGATGGAAAAGCTCCTGGCTGCGCACTCCGCCATTGACCACCAGGATGGAGTAACGGGTGAGCCGCCGCAGCTCTTCGGCCAAAAACGGGGCGGCACTCGGGTCCACTCCCTCCAGGGGTAAAACCGAGCCTTCGGGGAAATCCTCCAAAATGAAACTCCAGGCATCGTCGCGGTGCCATCGTTTGTTCTGTATTTCCATCTCTCTTTTTTGGGGTCTGCCGGGGCGCTGGGAGAAGTGGAACGCTCTGGGGGTGATGCGTCTGGTCCCCCGCGCATCCTCCTTACCGGCAAACAGGAAGCTTCCCCGTTTTTTTAGGGAAGCGGAGGCAGTGCGAGCGTCTCCACCACATGTTCGGCTTGAGTCGCCCCCTGGTAGCGTCCGGAGCCCAGCGTTATGAGGGGGTCCTTGCCCTGCTGGTTCTTCCAGTACGTATAGCCGATGGCCGCGCCGCCCAGAACGAGCGCGATCACCACCAGCGGCAGAACCGTCTTCACCGCCAGGAAAAACCGCCAGAAGAGGCTCTCGAAGTCACCCTGCTTCACTACGGGATAGGCCGGCGAGCTCTCGCTGGTCATATTCTGGAGCTCTTCCTTGACCTGCTCCAATAGCGGTGTCGGGTCAATCTTGACGACGTCGGCATAGCTCTTGATTGAGCCGCGTGCATAGACCATCGCCGGGAAAGCAGAGTAATCTCCGCTCTCCAGCGCCTCCACCTGCATCAGCTTTAACTTCGTCTCTTCAGCGATTTGCTGTATCGTCAGGCCCCGAGCTTCGCGGGCTCTTCGCAGTTGCTCTCCCACACTGGACATATCCACTCCAAAACTATCCCAAAGAGACCCCGATTGCAACCCTCTTTTGAGCGGCATTACGGCCGCGCGGAGAATTGAAAGTACGGCACCGCTCTTTTCAGAAGCTCTTTGCTCCACTCCAAAGCCTCGGCCTCCCGACCGGGCTGGTAAAGCGTCATCATCGAGACGTAGCCCCAGCGCTCAGTCTCGCCGCTCAGAACCAGCTCCCGGCTGATTCTCCAGAGCATATCGACATGGTCCGGAGTCGTCTGGCCATCGGTCACGAAGTAGTAGATAAAGAGCGCGCCCAGCTCCTGGTTCTTACCCTCCGCATCCTTGAAGGCGCGGCTGGCATGGATCAGTTGCGCCTGGAGCTCCTGCCCGCCTTGAAGCTCAATCGGCAATGTAATGGTCTCTTCCTTATGGATTTCAAAGCCGCCGCTGGGCAGGCAATACTGCGGCTTATGGATACTGGTCCGGTCTTTGCCCATCACCACCACGTTGAGATCGCTCAGGAAGTTGCCCCCGGGCTCCAGGTAGCGCCTCCGCCCATACGTCGTATCCGGCGGCAGCCACTCAAGCTCCTGAATCGTAATCGGCCAGGGGACGCTCTGGACCTGCCCCAGCGCCTCGGGCAGATCGACCCGATTGGTCCGGACCAGCTCCCCCTTCTCGTTAAAGAGCTCCCCGGGCACGATTCGCACTCCGGGCTCCCCTATTTTCTGATGCGTCTTGAAATACCAGCAGGCCCCGGCGGTCCCCGCCATCAGCAGCGAGCAGACCAGAATCATGAAAAGTCCGGAGCGGTTTATCAGCATTTTCTTAGTCACGGGCCACCTCCTCGGTTTCGGTTTCCTCGGATTCATCGGGCTCTTCGGGGTCAGGTCGGCGGCGTTTCTTATCGCGGTTTTCTCGGAATAAATGCGCCAGGAAGAACATCCCCAGGAAGGCCACCAGATAGGGAATCATGCTCAAGACCGAGCTGTCATGCACATACTCGCCGCCAGACTGGCCAAAGACCTCCCCCGCCAGGATGATCATCATGAGGCGGGTCACGTTGGCCGCCACCGCCAGAGGAATCGCGCTCGCCACCATGAGCCCACGGCGCCAGCCGCTCTTAAAGGTCAGGAACCCATAGACAATGGCGATTCCCAGAGTCGCGATGAGGCTGCGCAAACCGCTGCAGGCCGCCGCCACCTCGTAGCGATAATCACCGGCCATGTTCGAAAGCATCGTCCCGTTGCGAATCACCTTAATCCCCAGAAGATTGGATACATCCTCGGTAATCACCGAAGAGAGCAGCCGCAGCGGAACCGATATCCGGTCGGCCAGAGTCCCTATCGGGAAACAGAATGCGAAAAGAATGTAGGGGAAAAAGACCGCCTGCAGCCAGGCACGGCCCCAGACCATCCCCATGATCCCATACCAGCCCAGGAAAAAACCGATGATCGAGATACGCACCTGCTGGACGCGATACCCCAGAAGATGTATCCCGATGCCCAGGAGCACCAATACCACCGCCGGCCACCACTGCTCCTTCTTCACCTCCATGAACCGCTTCTTCTCATACCAGATAAGCGCCAGAAACGCGAAGGGCACCAGGTACCCATGCTCATCGCCCGCCTTCATCCCGTAATCATAATGGAGCCAGCCAAAGAGCGAAGAGGTATCCGTATAGCCAAAAGTGGAGTTGCCGAAAAGGTGAAAAAGAAGAAACCAGAGGCCTGTCAGTATCAAAAACAGCGCTTTATCTGGAAAACATCCCAGGAACTCAAGGAGCTCCTCTTTTAATGAAGGTCGTTTTTTGGCTTCCTGGCCTGGCGTCTGGAGGTCAGTCTCTGCTTTCATTCGTTTTTATTTCGGTTCCCCTTGCGGGACCTGCCCTATCCCTAGTGAAACCAATCTATACGGTGATGGAAAGCAAAAAACTCTCCTCCTCCGTCGCTTCGGCCCTTTTTGTCGGCGGCGGCCCCCCTTTTTTATATTTTAGATTGTCCCACTCCCCTGCTTATTGTTTAATAGGAGGGGTCTTAACTATGGGAAAGAGATTCCATCAACTAAGGACAAAGGCTCTTCTCTGGATGCTCCTGGCCCTGCTTTGGAGTGGCGCGATGGGCACGAGCGCCTTTGCCCAGTTCATGGCCGATACCTCCGCCAGGGTGACGCTTCGCAGCCGGCTTGAGGGGCAGTTCCTTGTCAAAGGGGTTCCCTTCCCCCCCAGCATTGCCCCGACACGGCAGGGCGTCTTACAATCGCTCGACCCCAATACCAGCGCTGATTGGCCTAAATCCGTCCGTCTGGACCCCGCCACGGCCATCGTCGTCTGCGAGCGCATTAAACAGATATTCCTGCAGGAGCTCGGCATGACCGATCAATGGCGCGGATTGATCGAAGTTGAAATTGATTTCTACCCGCGCGGCCTCCAGCGCCCCATCACCCTCTCGCACCGCCTGATGAATGACGGCCTCCATACCCAGTTGAAGGTCGCCGACGAGGTCACCCCGCACCGCTTCGTCCAGGCGCTCACCCAGGTGCTCCTCCTGGAAATGGCCAACCGCAACATCACCCAGAAGCAGATGACCGATGTACCGCTCTGGATGCTCGAAGGGATGACCCAGCTCATCATGCAGCGCAGCGGCCCGGCGCTCTTCCCGACCCAGGGCGCCCCCAAAACTTTCTCCATCATCGCAGCCAATCCGGTCAAAGATGCCAAAGCGCGCCTGCGGACCCTCATTGAGCCGCCCACCTTCGATTTCCTCGCCAATCCGGGCCCCGAAGCGATGCGCGGCATCAACTGGCTCGTCTTCCAGGATGCCAGCCTGGTCCTCACCTGCGAGCTGCTCAACCAGCCCGATGGCCGCTCCCATTACTACCGGACCCTGATCGGCTTCAAAAACTACCTCAACTGGCAGCTCGCCTTCCTCAAAGCCTGGGAAAATCAGTTCGAAACTATGACCGACGTGGAAAAATGGTGGGCGCTGATCATGGTCACCAGCCAGAAAGAATCAGGCCTCCACGGCTGGAGCCTCACCCAAAGCCTGGAAAAACTCGATCAAATCCTCTCGGAAGCCTCCGTCACCACCATCTATCAGCTCCACCAGCCCAAACGCCCCTCCACCGTCCACCTGCAGCAGATCGCCGAAAACTGGACCCCGAACGTCCAGACCTATTTCTTCGAGCGGGTCGCCGCCCAGCTCAAAGCCTTCGAACTGGTCGCCGAGCCGCGGGTCTCGGACCTCGCCAAACGCTACCGCACCACTATTCTGGATTATATTCGCCAGCCGCGCCTCTACGTTTTCTTCGGCAAAGACGCCCCCTCGCGAGCTGACCTGAAACTGCTCAGAAAACGGTTCAACTACCTCGACCGCGAACGGGAAGGGCTCTGGGGCGTCGCGGAAAAAGCGCCACCCCCCAAACCACTTTACTAAAAACAGAAAAGGCCCGGCCTCGGCAACGTAACGGCCAAAAGCTTAAGCTTAGAGGGATTCCAGGACCGAAGAAGGCAGATGCGCGATATCGAGCATCGTGAGGAAATCAATCGTCTTGAAGGTGCGGTCAATGGCGGGCGGACCGCAAATCTTGGCCCCAATGGAGAGATAAGCCCCCAGGAGCTTGGGAATCCGGACCGGTTTCTCCGGCAGCTCCTCCAGAGAGCAGGCGCAGTAATCCAGCGGCTGGACGCGGAACTCCGCCGGTGCAAGATGCCGCTGCAGCACTTCATAAGCGCCGGCCCCCACCGCCTCATCCTGAGAGGTCAGCGAGCTGCAGCCCAGGAGATACCGGCCGCCGCAATTCTTCGCGTAAACGTCAATCGCCCGCCAAAGACAGCCAAGCGCGCGCAGATTCCGGTGGTCCCGATGAATACAGGCGCGCCCCAGCTCGATGATCTCCGAGCGAAAAGGCTCCAGCGGAGAAAAATCAAACTCCCGGGCGCTGTAGTAACCCAGATTCTCGGCGGCGCTCAGCCCCGTCTGAAGCCGGTAGGTGCCCACCACTTCGCCGGTCGCCTCGTTCAGCACCAGTAAATGGTCGCACACCGCGTCAAACTCATCGGCATCCAGCCCCGTTTGATACGATTCGGGCAAGCCCTCCTGCAACTCCAAATTAAATACCTCAAAGCGGAGCCGCTGCGCCGCCTTGAGCTCCTCCTCGTTTACTGCCAGGCGGCAGAGATAGGAAGCCTTGCCCCGTGTGGAGGAAAAGATACGTCCCCCCAGCCGGGTATCGCCCACTCGAGCATTCATTTTTTCTTGTTCACCAGACACGGTACCGGTGCCAAGCGCGACACCGTCCCACAATCCTACTACATTCCCCCTCCGTTTCAAGTGTGGAAAGAGAGATTCAACACCAAAACGAACCGAATCGCCAAAAAAACGCCCCAAACCCATTTAAAAATCTGTGAAAATCTGCGTAATCTGCGGTTAAAACTCTTGCATCCCCTCGGAAATCATCCATAATACCGTGTGGAATTATTGTTTGAATGTCGAAGAACCTTTATAAACTCGAAACGCCCGAAATATAAACGAATTGCAACGTGACTGCTCTGCTGACAACGACGGATAAGACTAATGCTCCGGTGCGCTCGTATACGTGGGGATTGGATGCCAGTGGGAGTATGCAGGGAGC
>JAGVTF010000104.1 GCA_019136955.1 Verrucomicrobiota bacterium | reverse complement strand
TTAGAGCCCACGCTCTTTTGGGTTATAAAATTATGAAAGAAGTGATTAAATACGGTATGGGCCGTCGCAGCTTCCTCAAGACGGCTGCGCTGGCCACTTTGGGCACGATGTCCGCCCCTTACATCATGCGCGCCAATGGCACCAGCAAATTGAAGATTGGTGTGATCGGCTGCGGTGGTAAGGGCTACAGCGATGCCGAGGGAGTCATGAGCGAAGACATCATCGCCCTGTGCGACGCTGATGATCGTCAGTCCAGGGGCTTGCGGGAAAAATTCCCCAATGCCCGTTATTACAGAGATTTTCGCATCATGCTCGAGAAGGAGAAGTATCTCGATGCAGTCGTAGTCTCCACCCCGGACCATACCCATGCTCCAGCCACCATGATGGCGATTCAGCGTGGGCTCCATGCCTACGTGCAGAAGCCGCTGGTCCACTCGGTGTATGAGGCGCGTGAAGTCCGCAAGGCGGCGGCTCAGTACAAGGTCGCCACGCAGATGGGCAACCAGGGCTCTTCGGAAAACGGTCTGCGCCGTGCCGTGGAGTGTATCCAGGGCGGTATCATCGGCCAGGTGAAACAGGTCCATGTATGGTCCAATCGTCCGATTTGGCCTCAGGGTATCAAAGACCCGCTGCCGAAGGCTGAAATCCCTGCCGGCGTGAATTGGGATCTCTGGCTGGGTCCGGCCGCTGAGCGTGAATATGGCAATGGTTATCTCCCCTTCAACTGGCGCGGCTGGTACGATTACGGCACCGGCGCCCTGGGCGATATGGCCTGCCACACCGCCAACATGCCTTTCCGCGCGCTCAAGCTCGGTTACCCGACCAGCGTCATCGCCGAAGCGATGGAAGGCGCGAACAGCCAAACCTATCCGAATAAATCCCGGATCAAGTTTGAATTCCCGGCCCGCGAAGGCCTCTCTCCGGCGACCTTCTATTGGTACGACGGCGGCTGGAAGCCGAACGATGACGTCACCACCCATATCAGGGAGCTCTTTGATGAAGTGCCGATTTCCGGCTGCCTCCTGATTGGTGAAAAGGGTCAGATTTTCTCACCCGATGATTACGGTGCACAGTTCTACGTCAAACTCAACGATGACGAAGAATTCAAGGCCAGCGGCAACCATGACGCCGCCAAGACCGACGTCATTCCGGTCAGCATTCCACGCTCCATTGGTCATTACAAGGAGTGGATCGAAGCCTGTAAGGGCGGCAAACCGGCTTACTCGAACTTCGACATCGCGGCCTACCTGACCGAGATCATCCTCCTGGGTTGCGTCGCTCTTCGCGTGGGTGAAGGCAAGCTCATGGAATGGGACGGCCCCGCCATGAAGTCGCCCAACCGCCCTGAATCCGCGGCCTTCGTCAAGCGCGAGTACCGCAAGGGCTGGAGCTGGTAGTTTTTACGAGTGCCAGTTCAGGTGCCTGCCAGGGCGCCATCTACTGGTGTCACAACGAACCGGAGAGATTTTTCTTTCCGGTTTTTTTATTTTTTCTTCCGATACTGATATCTTTGCCAGGATTGCTTCTCTCTTCTCCACCGCACCGGCGCAGACTCCTCCCACGCAAAATGAACATGACAGCTATGAAACAACGCTCGCGCCTGGGTAAATCGCCGGTTCTCCTGCGCCAGAGCGCCCCACAGCGGATGGCGGCGCTCGATGCGGCCACACTCACGCGGCAGCTCGACGCCTTCGCCGCCGGACGACTGCGTGAAGCCGCCCTCACCTGGGATACCATGGAGGAGCGCGACGAAACCATCCGTATCTCCTCCTCCAAACGGAAGAAAGCAGTCGCGCGCCACGGCTATGAAGTGCTCTCGCTGGAGGAATCCCCCGCGGCGGCGGCCCACAAAGAGGCGCTGGAGTATTTTTACTCCCACCTGAGCGTCACCCATGCGCTTGATGAAAACGAGCGCGGCGGCTTCCAGCTCCTGGTTCGCCAGATGATGGATGCCGTCGGCAAAAAGTACGCCATCCATGAAATCGTCTGGAGGCCCGAGTCCGGAGGCCGCCTGAGCGCCGAGCTCCGGTTCGTTCCGCTCTGGTGTTTCGAGAATACCACCGGCCGGCTGCGCTTCAACCCGAACCCGTTCGGAGGCGCCTCCATTGAGCTCGAAGAGGGGGGCTGGATGGTGAGCGTCGGCGAGGGGCTCATGAACGCCTGCTCCATCGCCTGCCTCTTCAAGCAACTGCCCCTGCAGGATTGGCTCAATTACTGCCAGCGCCACGGCACTCCTGCCCTCCTGGGGAGCAGCTCCTCTGAGCGCGGCTCGGACGAGTGGAGCGACATGCTCGAGGCGCTCGAAGAGTTCAGCTCCAATTCCTCGGTTCTCATCTCCCCGACCGAAAGCATCCGAGTCATTGAGCGCGGCAACTCCTCCACGCTCCCCTTCCCGCGGCTGGTGGAAGAGATGACCCGCGCGATCATATCGCTCTGGCGCGGCGGCGACCTCTCCACCCGCTCCATTCATTACGGCACGGGCGCCTCCCTGCAGCAGGATGAGGCGCTGCTCCTGGAGATGGACGACTCCGAGTGGGTATCCGAGACCCTCAACACGCAGCTCGATTCCTGGGTGATTCGTTACTTCTTTGGCGAAAAGGTGCGGCCGCTGGCGAAGGTGCATCTCCACAACTCCCAGAAAGCGAACGTGGATATGGACCTCAAGGTGGATGAATTCCTCCTGCGGCACCGCGCGCCGCTCTCCCTGCGCCAGTTGCTTGAGCGCTATCAACGCTCCCTGCCAACCGCCGGAGAGACGCTGGTGAGCGACCTCCACTCTCCTGATAACGAAAGTGACTCTACCCGGGAAGAAAACCTGTAGCCACCACCCCCCAAAAAAAACCTTTTATCTATGAAAGAAAAAGTAAAACTATCTATCGCGGCACCGGCACCGCTGGACGACGAAAGCCGCCACGAAAAATGGATACTCCTGGCACCTCTGGGGGACCATCCTCACGAGCAGGGGCTTCAGCGGGTGGATGCCGAAGCGCTCCGCCGGATGGAGCGCGCTTTTCATTCGCTTCTGGGCCGGCTCAAGCGCGCCTTAATCGGCCGGGCCCTCTACCTGGGCCATCCCGATACGCCGGAGCTCTCCGCCAGATACCCCGATGGGCGGCTCTACGGGCTCATCCACCAACTGCAAGCCCGAGCCGAGGGGCTCTTCGCGCGGATCACCCTCACCGAGGAAGGGCTCAGACTGGTTCAGGCCGGTATCCGCTGGCTCTCCCCCTACTGGAAGGTGGAGCAAATCGGCAAAACAGCGGAGGGGCGCCCCCTCTATCGACCGGTGGAGCTCATCTCCGTCGGTCTCACCCGCCGGCCCAACATAGAGGGGGAATCCCTGGCCAATGCGGTTGGTTCGCCTCCGTTTGCGGGCTCGCTGCCGCCGATGAAGACCGCCCCAATCGCAAACACCGGCACCCTCCGCAACGCCTGGTGCCAGACAAACCCGCATCTTCTGCAAACGCCCGAAGAGATACGCTCCTTCGTGAATGAAAAGCAGGCGGCCGGGCTCTCCTATGACGAGGCCTTCGGGCTGCTGTTGCGCTAAAAAAAGCCTTCCCCCTCATCTTCTCCGAGGCGGAAGGCTTTCTGTTTAAAACGTTCTGAGGTTCCCCAAAAACTACGGCAGCTCAATCACCGAGATCACCGGCGAGTGGTCCGAGAGCCAGATTTCACCCTCTACAGGCAGGACGATCTCACTGGAGAGCACTTTGGTATCAGCAGGGCGGACAAATATCCAGTCGATGCGCACTCCATCCTTCTTGGGCATTTTGAAGTTATTGAAGGTATTGACCAGCGGGCCGCGCTTCTGCCCCTCCACGTCCCAGGTATCCTGCATACCGAGTTTTTCAAAGATGCCGTGCACCTGCTCGTTCGTCTGCGAAGTGTTGAAGTCGCCGGTCACGATGAGCGGCAGATTCTTATTGAGCTTCTCAATCGCGGAGGCGATCACCTGCGAGCCCTTGGTACGCGCCTCCTGGCTCACATGGTCCAGGTGCGTATTGGCGAAATAGAACTGCTTGCCGGTGAGTTTGTCTTCAAAGCGTGCCCAGGTCACCATCCGCGTGCAGGCGGTGTTCCACGATTTCGAGGCGATCGTGCGCGGTGTTTCCGAGAGCCAGAGATGGTCATACTCCAGCACCTTGAAGCGGTCCTTGCGATAGAAAATCGCCATGAACTCGCCTTTGCTGCCGCCATCGCGCCCCTCGCCCAGCCAGGCATAGTCGGGGGCCGCCTCCACCATATCGACCAACTGAATGTAGAGTCCCTCCTGGGTGCCGAAGATATCGGGCTTGCGCTCGTTCAGGAATTCTCCCACGACGCTCTTGCGTTTGGACCACGGATAGGGGTCCGCTTCATTGGCATAGCGCAGGTTGAAGGTCATCACCTTGAGCTGCGCGTCATCAGTCTTAACGGCGATGGGCTCCGCAGCCAGCGCGCCGGAGGTCAAGCTTCCCGCGGCCAGCATGAGAGCCGCCGCCCAAAAAGATAAAAATAATTTCTTCATTTGTGCTCCTCTTGTGTTTTTCAAAAAACTGGATTGAGCCTAACCCGTTTCTCCCCGTTTTTCAATACTAATTCTGAAAACACTTCACTTATCCGCGGCCATCTGTGTTCATCCGTGGTTCTATTTTTTAAAAAAATCCCTTTACAAAATGAAGACAGGAGTTATTCTGGGGTGTGGCTACTTGTTAATCAATTAATGGAAAATTATAAGGAAAAAAATATGGAGACAAATAATTTGTCATCTTCAAGCGTCTTCAAGCGTCTTCAAGCGCAGTGTCGCGCTTGTTCACGTTATTCATCCTTCTGGCATCGCTTCTGGTGTTGCCGAAGGCACATGCCGCAGTCGGCGGTACATTCACGGTTGATCAGTTGAAATACACGGTTCTAACCGAAGAACCAGCCTCCCAAACGGGGACGGTTTCTGTTCAAGCTGTAAGTACAGGAATATCTGGTGATATCACGATTCCAACGTCTGTCGCTAACGGGGGGATCAATTATTCAGTGACACTTATTCCGGATTACGCGTTTAAAAAATGCGGCAACATGAAAAGCGTAATAACGGGTAACAATGTTACCTCTATTGGTTATGAGGCATTCCATAGTTGCATCGCTTTAACAAACATAGTA
>JAGVTF010000025.1 GCA_019136955.1 Verrucomicrobiota bacterium | reverse complement strand
CAGGTGCAGTACATGGATGTCTCGCCCAAGCAGGTGGTGTCCGTGGCTGCGGGGCTAATTCCCTTTCTGGAGCATGATGATGCGAACCGTGCACTGATGGGCGCTAACATGCAGCGCCAGGCAGTACCTTTACTTGCCTCCGAGGCTCCTCTCATTACTACCGGGCTGGAAGCCGGCGTGGCTCGTGACTCCTGTGCGGTTATTGTTTCGGAGATAGATGGCATTGTGGCCTCTGTTTCCGCAGATCAGATTGTAATCACAAAGGATGGGGCGCTGCCTGAGAAGAAGCTTAAGCACGACCCTGCAAATGGCGTTTGCGTCTACTCTGTCCGCAAGTTTATGAGGTCAAATGCGGCCACCTGCATTAACCAGCGTGTTTTGGTTGCTCGTGGTGAGGAGGTTAAGAAGGGTGAGGTGATTTCTGATGGTCCCTGCACCAAGAACGGTGAGCTGGCCTTGGGCAAAAACGTCCTGGTGGCTTTCATGCCGTGGAATGGTTATAACTTTGAAGATGCCGTACTGATTAGCGAGCGGATCGTGAAGGATGATGTTTTTACCTCAATCCATATTGACGAGTTTGAAATCGGCGCACGCGATACCAAGCTGGGGCCTGAGGAGATAACTCGCGATATTCCCAACCTGGGAGAAGAGGCTCTCAAAAACCTGGGAATGGATGGGGTGATCCGCGTTGGCGCCGAGGTGAAGCCGGGCGACATTCTGGTGGGCAAGATTACTCCCAAGAGTGAGACGGAACTGGCACCCGAGGAGCGCCTGCTGCGGGCAATCTTTGGTGAAAAGGCGGCCGATGTGAAAGATACCTCTCTGAGGGTTCCCTCCGGGACTTATGGTATCGTGATGGATGTCAAGGTGGCGGCTAAGAAGGAGACTGAAAAAGCTGCGGAAAGGCGTAAAGAAGGCAATAGCGCTTCTGAGCTCAAAAGGCATTCACGGCAAATCCAGGAAGAGTATAAGAACAAGATGGACGAGCTCAAAGAGCAGTTGACTGAGGCGTTGAGCAACATTTTGTTGGGCGAAAAAATCCCCCTGGATGTGGTTAACAGTGAGACGGGTGAAATTATTATCCCTGCTAACCGCAAGATTACCAAGACGCTTTTGCGCAAGCTGGCGGCGGTTCATGAATTGATTGAGATTGACCCTTCACCCATTCGCAACAAGATTAATGAAATTGTGGGTGGTTTTCATAAGAAGTTTGAAGATGTTCGCACTCAGTATGAAGACGACCTGGGGCAGATTGAAGCCGGGGAGGATATTGACCCTGGAGTCGTTAAGTCTGTCAAGGTCTACATAGCCTCCAAGCGGAAGCTTTCTGTGGGCGATAAGATGGCCGGCCGTCATGGTAACAAAGGTGTGGTAGCCAAGATTGTCCCCGAGGAAGACATGCCGTTTCTGGCCAATGGAGAATCCGTGGATATTGTTTTGAACCCGTTGGGGGTACCTTCCCGAATGAACGTGGGGCAGGTATTGGAAACCCACCTGGGTTGGGCCGCCAAGGAGCTGGGGATGTATTTTGAGACCCCTGTTTTTGACGGCATTGGTGAAAAGGAAATTTGCTCCTATCTAAGCAAAGCAGGGTTGCCGGAGAATGGGAAAACCCACTTGATTGATGGGCGGAGTGGTGAGCGCTTTGATCAGGAAGTGGTTGTGGGTTACATCTACATGATGAAGCTTGACCACCTGGTAGCCGATAAGATTCATGCTCGCGCTGTGGGACCGTACTCTCTGGTCACGCAGCAGCCGCTGGGCGGAAAGGCCCAGTATGGTGGCCAGCGCTTTGGAGAAATGGAAGTTTGGGCACTGGAGGCGTATGGCGCAGCTTATGCGTTGCAGGAAGTCTTGACGGTGAAGTCTGATGACGTGCAGGGACGCACGCGTATTTACGAAAGCATTGTGAAGGGAGATAACTCTCTGGATGCAGGTGTGCCTGAATCTTTCAACGTGCTTGTTAAGGAGATGCAATCATTGGGCATGGATGTTCGTGTCGGCAGCGGTGGTGAAGAAGGAGCTCTGTTAGCCAGTGCTAAGCAGCTTCAGGACGACACCGCTTTTGAGCCCTCGCTTGAGGAAGGTCCAAGCTTTGGCGAGGCTAAAAAAGAAGAAAGTTCGGGGAAAGATGTATTGGCCTCTTTGTTCGCAGACGATGAAGAATAATTGAACCGGATAACAAGAAAAGAGATAATGACGACTACAGATACAATTCAGAAACAGGCAACCCAAAAACTGTTGGGCATGGGGAAGGTGAACCAGGTGGATTACGTCTCCATTACCGTGGCGTCTCCTGATACCATCCGGTCCTGGTCCAAGGGGGAAGTAAAGAACCCTGAAACGATAAATTATCGCACTTTTAAGCCTGAAAAAGGAGGCTTGTTCTGTGAACGCATTTTTGGCCCTGTTAAAGACTGGGAATGCTCTTGCGGAAAATACAAGCGCATTAAGCACCGTGGGGTGGTCTGTGACCGCTGCGGTGTGGAGGTGACTTTGGCCCGCGTGCGCCGTGAGCGCATGGGGCATATTGAGTTGGCCGAGCCGGTTACTCATATCTGGTATTTTAAGTGTGCTCCTTCTCGTATTGGGCTGGTCCTGGACATGAGCATCAAGGAGCTTGAGCGGGTGGTCTATTATGAAGACTATATCGTTGTAGAACCTGGCTCTACGGGCCTGGAGAAGCATCAGTTGCTCAATGAAATTGAATATATGGAGGCCTGCTCCATGTATGGAGAAGATGCTTTTGTGGCCAAGATGGGGGCCGGAGCCATCCGTGAAGCTTTGGAGAAAGTGGACTTACAGGAAGATATTGACCGCGTCTCCGAAGATATGGCCGCTACCAGAAGCAAGCAGACAAAAAAGAAGCTCAGCCGCAGAATTAAGCTTTTGCAAGGGTTCCTCTATTCGCATACACGTCCTGAATGGATGGTGCTGACAGTGCTGCCGGTGATTCCTCCGGATTTGAGGCCTTTAGTTCCACTGGAAGGGGGCCGCTTTGCGACTTCGGACCTGAATGATCTGTATCGGCGTGTTATTAACCGCAACAACCGTTTGAAAAATCTGCTGGACCTGAAAACACCAGAAGTGATTGTTCGAAATGAAAAGCGGATGCTGCAGGAGGCTGTGGACGCTCTGTTGGACAATGGCCGCCATGGGCGTGCCGTTTCGGCAGTTGGCAATCGTGACTTGAAATCTCTGAGCGATATGCTCAAGGGCAAGAGTGGACGCTTTCGGCAGAACCTTCTGGGCAAGCGTGTCGATTACTCTGGCCGCTCGGTGATTGTGATTGGACCGGAGCTGAAGGTACACCAATGCGGACTGCCCAAGAAAATGGCGCTGGTTCTTTTTGAGCCGTTTATTATTCGCCGTTTGAAAGAGCTTGGCTATGTGCATACCGTTCGCTCTGCCAAGAAGTTGATTGAGCGCCAGCCCAAGGAAGTATGGGACGTGCTGGAAGAGGTAACTCGTGGCCACACAGTGCTTCTTAACCGTGCCCCGACGCTTCACAGGCTTTCCATTCTTGCATTTGAGCCAGTCTTGATTGAAGGAGAAGCTATTCGTATTCACCCCCTGGTTTGTACGGCTTTTAACGCAGACTTTGACGGTGACCAGATGGCCGTGCATGTGCCGTTATCCGTGGAGGCGCAGATGGAGGCTCGCCTGTTGATGCTTTCATCTCATAATATTTTCAACCCTTCCAGTGGCAAGCCGATCATGACACCCACACAGGATATCACCCTGGGTTGTTATTATTTGACGGCAGAGCCGCGGACAGCTGGAGACAATAAGGAAAAGCCTTATCTTTTTGGCAATAAATTTGAAGCTATCTATGCGTACCTGGATGGATCCATCCGCGTGCATGAGAAAATACGCATCGCCAACCCCGACTACGGAGTTAAGACGATCTTCGGCACCCCCGAGGGGCGCGTGATAGAGACAACGGTGGGGCGGGTTCTCTTTAGCGAAGTTTGGCCCGAGGAGCTGGGTTACTTTAACAAAATCGCCGGTAAATCTCAGTTGGGCAACTTAATCGCTGCCTGCTACAAACATTGCGGCCATGATCGCACTGTGGAGACTCTGGATAAGCTCAAAGAGTTTGGCTTCCGCTATGCTACTCGCGCGGGGCTTTCCATCGGAATGGTGGATATGATTGTCCCGAAGGAAAAGAATCAGCAGATTGAAATTGCCCAGAAGCAGGTGAATGAGACTCAGAAGCAATTTGCCAGAGGTTCGATTACCAGCGGGGAGCGTTACAATAAGATCATTGATATTTGGACTCACTGCAGTGACGAGATTGCGCGGGTGATGCTTTCCACGCTGAAAGAAAACGGAGGACGCTCTGAGTATAATCCTCTCTTTTTGATGGTGGATTCGGGCGCTCGCGGTAACAAACAGCAGGTGCGTCAGCTGGCTGGAGTCCGCGGCTTGATGGCCAAACCTTCGGGAGAGATTATTGAGAATCCGATTCTCTCCAACTTCCGTGATGGTTTGACTGTGCTGGAATACTTTATTTCGACGCACGGAGCTCGCAAAGGCCTGGCAGATACGGCCCTTAAGACGGCAGACTCAGGCTATATGACCCGTAAACTGGTGGACGTTTCTCAGGATGTTATCATTCGTGAGGAAGACTGCGAAACGCTTAACGGCATTTGGGTGCGTGCAATCGTGGATGGGGATGAAGAGCGTGTCAAGCTGACTGAGCGCATTATCGGCCGCCATGCTTGCGATGATATCTATGACCCGATGGATAACCGCAAGATTTTGGTGCCTGCCGGCTCTGAAATTGATGAGACGATAGCGGACATGATTGACGATATCGGCATCGAAAGGGTGAAGATTCGCTCTGTGCTGACTTGTGAAAGCCGTTTTGGGGTTTGCGCCTGTTGTTATGGCCGCAACCTGGCTACGGGCCGAAAAGTGGGCATTGGAGAATCGGTCGGCATTATTGCCGCTCAATCCATTGGTGAGCCTGGTACCCAGTTGACGATGCGTACGTTCCATATCGGCGGTACGGCGTCTCAGACGTTTAAGCAGCCTGAAATTCGCATTCACCATGATGGGACTCTCAGCTATACGGATTTGCGTGTTGTGGAAATTGAGGGTGGCCAGATTGTGCTCAACAAGAACGGTTCCATAGCGATTCTTG
>JAGVTF010000188.1 GCA_019136955.1 Verrucomicrobiota bacterium | reverse complement strand
ATGACTTAAGGCTCTACTGGGGAACTATTAACGGAACCAAGAACCGCTTCAAGTTGCGGCTCCGCTTTTATAATGAAAGCAGTCCGATCTTCTTTGAAATTAAGAGAAGGCTCAACTACTGTATCCTCAAACAACGGGCCGCGGTAAAGCGCGAACATGTCCAGGATGTTCTGGAAGGGAATATCAGCCCCGAGTTTTTCATCAAAAAAGATTCGAAAACGTTGCAGGCTGCCCAGAACTTCTTCTATCTAACCAAAACCATGCAAGCCAGACCCAAAGTCCATATCTCCTACCTGAGAGAGGCCTGGGTCACGCCTGAAAATAATTCCATCCGCTTGACTCTGGACCGCGATGTATCAGCGGAAAGAGAGCTTGTCCCGAAGCTCAAACCCGATAGGAGGCGCTCGACCCAGACGATGCTGGCCAGGCATGTCATTCTGGAGCTCAAGTTTACCGGCCGCTACCCCTACTGGTTCCGGGAGCTTGTGCAGGTGTTCGGGCTGATGCAGTCCGGAGCCGCCAAGTATTGCGAAGGAGTGGTTGCGCTGGGCGAAAATAAGATGATCAGCAGCGGAGCCGTTTTCCGTGACCAGCCCCTGCCCATGATTGATAACTGGGATTTCACTCCGGTGGATGTCTCACCCTTGGACTTGAACCAGCTCAGAAACAGATAGTACTAAAATAGATTAATTTATGGATTTGCTTTTTTACGGTGATGTAGCACCCACGCCCACGAATATCCCCTCTTTAATCCTCTCCATCCTTCTGGCTTTCGTCTGTGGCCATGCGATGGCGCTTTGTTATATCAAGACTCACTCGGGGATGTCCTATTCACGCACTTTCGTCAGTGCCCTGCTCATCATCCCCGTGCTTACCGCTCTGGTGATGTGCGTCCTGAATAATAACCTTATCACCGCTTTTGGTATGATGGCCGTGTTCGCCATCGTCCGCTTCCGTAACGTCCTGCGTGACACTCTCGACACCGTCTACATCCTCTGCTCGCTCTTTATCGGCATGGCGGCCGGAACCCAAAAGTTCAGTACTGCCGTGATCGGCACCTCGGCAACCATGGCGATTCTGGTCTACGTCTACATCACCTCCTTTGGCTCGCGCAACCGCTATGATCTGGTGCTCAACCTGCACTGGGATAAATCCGGCAGCGAGCTTTCACCCCTTTTACAGCTCATCAACCGTTACAGCTCGCGTACCACCGTCGCCAACCAGCGCACCGTGGAAGGTGTCCAGGGAATAGACCTCTCTTATCGGCTCCTGCTCAGAGACCCCGGTCGAACCAATGAACTGCTGAGCGATCTGCGCGGGCTCGAGGGTGTCTCCTGGGTCAGCAGCGTCAAAGTGGAAGATGAGTCTGAATACTAATTCGTGGATAAAGGCGCAAAAACCGTAGTAGTCATCCCCACCTATAATGAGTGCGAGAATATCACGCCAATGGTGCAGACTGTCGGCGCCCTGCCCCACCCCTTAGACCTCTTAATCGTGGATGACAGCTCCCCGGACGGCACCGGCGAACTGGCAGACCGGCTGGCGCAAGACAACCCTTTTGTCCATGTCCTCCACCGCTCAGCCAAAAATGGACTCGGTCGCGCCTACTGCGAAGGCTTCAAATGGGCTCTGGAGCGTGGCTACGAATATATCTGCCAGATGGATGCCGATTTCTCCCATGACCCTGCCGACCTGCTCAAACTGGTTGAGCTGGCACACAAGTGCGATCTTGTTCTGGGGACCCGATACAAGGGGGGAATCCGAGTGATCAACTGGCCACTGAACCGGCTCATCCTGAGCGTTGGCGCGGCGCGCTATGTCCGCATCGTTACGGGAATGCCCTTTACCGACCCCACAGGCGGCTTCAAATGCTTTCGCAAGAGGGCCCTCTCCTCAATTGAACTGGACCGGATACGCTCCAATGGCTACAGCTTCCAGATTGAAATGACCCATAGAATCTGGACCCAGGGGATGGATGTGCGTGAGTATCCGATTATTTTTACCGAGCGCCAGACTGGCAGCTCCAAGATGTCTCTCAGTATTGTCTTTGAAGCGGTTTACCGTGTCTGGGGGCTGCTCCTGGACAACCGCTTCCGCCGCTCCCCTTTGCAAAAATCTGATAAAGCGGATATTCCTCCAACCTGTTCCGCCTAAACAACCTCCAGGTCATCGGCATCCACCTCCATGATGACCCCCTGGCCGATGAAGTCCAGACTCAGACAGACACGGCAGACTCCACGCCGCTCCTCAACCAAACCTTCAACCCCGCGCAGGACACCCCTTTTTATCCTTACCAGAATCCCGGGCTTGATCTTTGACGCTGGCAATAGCTCCGCATCCGAAGTAATCGCCAACAGCACCGACACCAGTTGTTTGGCAAACAACTCCTGGTCCACCACTTTGATCAACCGCGCCAAATGCTGGCTCTTTTTCAACATCTGGTGATTCTCAAGCGGAGTATTAATAAAGATATACCCCGGGAAATACGGTTTATAGAAGACAACCCTCTTGGTGGGATAGGTTTTCAGACTCTTGTAAAGAGGTAAAATATAGTCGACCTTCCAGTCTTCGCAATACTTTGCAAGCTTCTTTTCGCAGCGTGGTTTAACATGGGCCACGCACCAGAAGGGCTTCAGTTGGGTTGAGTCCCCCCCCTCATCCTGCGGTCCGCTCAGGCATCTGCGCCAGTTCTTCGGCAGTTCTGTTATATCCAGTGGCATCTCTGCAACATCAATGCGGCAGGCGGTTAATCCCCAAGAACCCGCAATGCCTCAGCTGCCGCCCGGATCATCGGCTCGGCCGAGACAGGGCTCCCGGTCGCCTCTTTCATCCAGAGGTCCGGGCCGATACAGCCAAGCCGGTTCATTCGCTCTATCTCATCGGCGATGGAAAGCTCCCCCTCTGCCACGATCTTATCCATATGGTGCTCCACCTGTGAGGCAATAATATGCCCCAATGGATAATCAGGCAGGTAGAGGCCACTATTGATCATGTGGGAGTAAATCGCCAGCAAGTTCACATCCTTCACCCCAAAAATCGGGGCGCAATAACGGTTCCAGTTCTCTTGAGCGATTGCAATCGTTGCCGCTTTGAGCTCAGCCGCAGTCGCATCGGGATGCTCATACATCCAGTGCCAGACATCCATATCAACCAGCGCGACAGCCCCAATCTCGTAGGTCATCCAAAGGTCATTCAAAGCGCGAAAAGCTTGCGCAGTCGCATCGGCCTCCTTTAACCCCAGCATCTCCATATCGCGACTCTGAAAGAAGAACGCCATCCCTTCAGTAAAGGCGGTATTGGGGACGCCGTTCAGGAAGTACTCATCTATCCAGTGGAGCGAGATCGTCTGCTCGGTGCAGTGGCCCAGTTCATGCATGGCCGTGTTGTAGCTCTTGTAATCCATCCCGCCAGGCGGCAAATCCGTGCGAAGATGCGCCTTCTCATAACGCATGGAAGCCCCCCAGGCATGACCGGAGCCGCGGACAGGGTCCACCACAATCTGCCCGCCAATATAGTCCGCCTTCTCCTTTGAAAAACCGAGCCTCATCAGGATGCTGGGGATGTCATCCTGGAACGCCTGCAAGGTTGGGTACTTCTCCTTGCAAAGCTGGTCCAGGTATTGCTCCGAGTATTCCCCTCGCGGCTGGAAACCGGTATACCAGAGATCAAACGGCTCAAGCGCCCGCCCCAGCCGTTTGGAAATAAGCTTCGCCACCGCTTTGGTTTCCGGTGCCTCAAGCACTTGCAGCAAAATCGCCCGAAACCGCTCTTCCGGTATCTCCCTGCCTTCATCAAAACGCCGATCAATATGGGTCGGCGCTTTCGGCGAATAAGGATCAACCAGCTTGACTGCCCGGAATACTTCCAGGAGCATCGCATAGCGAGTATCTTGTTCGGGCTCGGCGGAGGGCTTGATATCGATCTTGTCAGGCCGCTCATCCTCTTTCACCGGCGAGGCGTTGACTTCGTTCTTTTCCAGATTCCAATCCAGATACGGATTGTTGATCACCGCGGCTGGCACGCTCTGCTCGATCACCTTTTCCATCAGTTTCTGGATCAACCGCTGCTTTTTAAGAGTGCGTGCCGGTTCGTTTCTTTGCTCACCGTACAGGCCGCGTATTTCGTCGCGCAGGTTCCAGTGCGAAATCAGCTTCAGCCCCGGTTGGAAAAGACGGTTCCCCTGCTCGTCCAAAATATGGTGCATATAGAACTTATAGTCGCCTATATAGGCGTCAGCCTCGGCATAGGCCTGCGTGATGGCCTGGTTCACATCAGCCGGAACCCGCTTGGAGAAACGGGAAGCCAGCCGCGCCTCTGCCCACTCTCTGCGGCTCCAGCTATCCCCTTTTTGAATCCGCTCTTCCAGCGTCGTTACCGGGAAATTGAGCAAGACAATATGGGCCAGTTTGTTGGCAAAGAAGTCATCCAGAAGATGCGCGCCCGGGTCAAAACCGGCAAAAATCTGGTCTACCGGCTCAATCGGCCCAAGCTCCAGGTCCACCTGTTCACGCAACGAGAGCTGGATCATCTGATTGTGACCGCTGATTGCCTCAAGCTGTTTCTCAAAACGTTTAAAAAGTTTCTCCTGGCTCTCAGCGCTCCCCGCAAAGTGAGTCAAAACTAAATTCTCAAAATCCTCAGGGCTGCCATCTTCCGGGCGCCACATCTCCGCAACCTGCCTCACTCCACGCTCAATACGCTCCTTCTGCCCCGAGCCATATTTTTCAAGGAGCTTCTGTTCCATTCGGGCAATACTCTGTTTCATCTGATCCATTTGTTTTACTGTTGAAAGAGGGTTGGCAGCGGGAAGAAGCTTTGCGCCTCCTTTGGGAAATTCCGCGGCTGAATTTAAACAAAGCAGCCCCGCCAAAACCACTAAAGAACATATCTTAAGCAGCCGTTTCACAGAGACACCATGGCAGGTAACACCCCAAAAATCAATGAAAAACGGTAAAGCCTGCACTTTACTCTAACATACAAACTGAAGAACCGAAATTAGGAAAATACCCTCTTCACAAGGGCTAAGTTTATAACTGGTTATCCCCATCTGTTTCCTGAAACATCAGCAGAGTAGGTTTATCTCTTTGCTGTGTTCACTCTTGGTGACCCTTCTCTTTATCAGCGAGATAAGCCTGCTCCGGATGATTTATCATATCAGGATGAAGGTAGCGCAGTTGGCGATCTGCAACCATTTGCTTGAGAAATTTATTCTTCACATAGTTTTCACCACGTTTCAGCCATCTGGCAATTTC
>JAGVTF010000092.1 GCA_019136955.1 Verrucomicrobiota bacterium | reverse complement strand
CCCCAATATTACAACATTGGTGGCGGCATCCACCTGGTTGGTTGGGAAAAGCAGCCTGTTATTTACCCGCCAGAGTCCACCATGGCTCAGGTAATCATCCATCAGCTCCGTTGAGGTCAACCCCGCGTTCGGCGCATAGATACTAAAAGATTTCTGTGGCGGCATATTCGTCCGCCGTATCCCCAGCGAGTCTAAATAAACCCGGTCCCAGGAGCTCTCATTGGGCCGATGATAGTTTTGGTATTGTATCGATTGACCCTGCGAATCAAAACAACGCACCGAGAAATGCACGACACCCTCAGCCAGCAGGTTCGCATTGGTCCTGTAGAATCCACCGCGCCCCGCTCCGGCATCCCAGCCGCGAAACTCCCTCATCCAGACAAAAGCCATGTTCGTGTCATACTCGATGGAAGGAACCTCAACGCCGAACTCATTCAAAAGCGAAAAACCAATCCGATAAAGCGAGCCAACCCCGCTATCATTGACCTGCGTCACCGCATTGGTCACACTCCCCTGATTGGTCAGCGTCGTACTGCCGATAAAGTATCCACAGGGAATCCAGTAGTTGCTCTGTTTTTGCAGGAAAAAGAAATCCTGCATGAAGTTTGTGCGGAACGGTCCATTCGTGTCGCCAGGCACCGTAGCCTGGATCATCGGGGTACTGCGGTTATATTTTGCGGCAGGGTAATCATAGGGATAGCTTAAAAGGGTCATCAGGTTCGCGCCGTTGGCCATATCGCTGGCGGCCAGCAGTTCCACATCGCGGGCGATCACATCCAGAGTCGTCCGCGCCGTCTGCATGATATCCACCTGTGCATTATTTGAGCGGAACGATTTCTGGGTCTGGCTGAACATGCTGTACAATCCATAAAGGATCAGGGTCATCATGACCGTGACCACCAGTACCTCCAAAAGCGAAAAGGCCAAAGCCCTGTTCGCTCCCCTCTTCCAGCGTTGTTCTCTTAACTCCATACCCCTGCCTCCTGCGTTCACCTCTTCAACCCTCTATTTCGCCAGGTCGTCATAGAACGCCGTATTGTTCGTAACAGAAAATTCGTTTCCGTTGAAATACCAAAAAACCACATCCCGCGCCCCCAGCCCGGGCAGGTCCGCATGCAACACCGAGTGTGTCATACTGCCGGAGACCAGAGTCCGAAAAACCTGAGAATTCGCTCCGGCACTGTAACCGCCTTTCTCTGACCTCCTGAGCGGCCAGGAGAGCGTTACCGAAACCTGATAAACGTTTTGGGAAAGAGAGCGATCCACCTTCATCTTCTCCAGTAAAGCTTCATCCTTGTCAAGCTGGCTCATGTTTAAAACGTTGGTCTGAAGCGGCAACACATCCACATCCACCAGATAGGCCATCCCAAAATCGCGATTGGCTTCATTGTTCCCCTTATCCGAGGAGGAGCCACTCATGGAGCGCATCTTGAGCCGGCAAGTCATGTTCGTGTAGAGACTATTGCCCAGAATCCTGTTATTATTTAAATAGTTGGGCACCCAAACATTGCTGCTTGTGAGTAAAAAGCGTGGAGCGGTCAGCAAACCGACAATCTCCCGAGTCCCCCAGTAGGTACCATCAGAGACGTTATTTTGTATCACCGCCTGTGGGCCGGCACTCGTATTGGAATCCGAGTAAAGCAGTATCTCATCAACGTAGAGCCCCAGGTCATCATAGCCGCGCGCACCATGAGTGATCGCCTCCAGCAGGTAGTTGCCATCAATCAGGCTCAAGGTGTTTTCCCTGTTTTTCTTCTGAGCCTGGCCACCCAGCGGCAGCACACCCATGATCACCACCAGAGCAAAGCCAACGATCGCCAGGCAGAGAGCTATCTCCACCATGGTGAAAGCGCTTTGCTTCCGGGTCCTATGTTGCAAAAATCTCATTCTTGGAAGTCCACTCTTGTTTCATCTTGCAGGGCGCTCACCTTCCCTGTCTTGCCGTCAATCCGTATTCTCATCAGGGGCGGCCTCTCCAGAGCTGCCAGCGGGGTTATCTCGACCAGGTCTACCGGCGCGGAGTAAAAACCACCTGCCTTGACAATCGGCAGCACTTCATAATCACACCAGGAGGGCACCGACAAAAATTCCGGCTTCGTACTGCCGGTGGCCAACCACGGGAAAACGAGCTCCCCTCTATAGTTAAACGCTATGCAGGGAAGGCTCATCAGAGGTCCCTTGGCATTGGGGAAATGAACATCCACATGCGGTAAAGGGGTCTCTATCCAGTTGGTAAAACCACTGCTCCTTTGCCGCGTCTTTTCATTTAGCCAGTACTCCCTCGTAACGTTATTGGTCAGCTTGTAGGGGTGGAACATCACGCCATCGGGCAAAACTTTCCACTCCGTCAGGTAGCGGGGTTTGCGCTGAGCTGGCTGGTCCCCCACCGTGCGGCTGGCATAAACCGCATAAGCGGTATACTGCTGCTGAGCCAGGTTCGTCCAAAGCAGCCGAGAGCTCTGAATAAAACGCTGCCGCTCCATGGCCGGAAGCTCCATCGCCGCCTGGTTCAAACGGCTCTGGAACTGGTTCCTCTCCCAGTAGATATTGGTCGAGACGAAAAGAACGTAAACAGTACAGCGATCACTAATTGCCCGGGAGCGCGCCAGGCTGATATCATCGGTAAGCTGCCGTGCCACGTTGTTCACCAGGTTCCCCTGGCCAAACCCCTTCAACGCCGGCATACTCAGAGCAGCTATCAAGCCGATGATAGTGAAGACTACGAGGAGCTCTATCAGCGTAAAGCCACCCTCCCTCTCTTTCATCTTCACTGTTTGCCCGTTTTTCAGCATTAAAAGTTCCTCGCTTTTAAATATTGATAGAAAATTTTGAACTATCTCCAACTCAGGATGTTATCCCTGTTCACCCCAACGTTTGCCTTGATATTGGGGTCTGCCTGACCATCCGGACCCATCGACCAGACCAATACGTTGGCCTTTACGCCAAAGGTCACGGGGCTCCCCGGCAGCGAGTACTCAGGCACATAGATCAGGCCGTTCAAACCCTTCCTCAAATCGGAAGGGTCGCCACTCACCTGCGAGCGGCCATACATCCAGTCCACCGCATAGTCGTCGTAGTTCAGGTCCAGCGTAATAAAATAGGGATTGCCCCAGGGGTCACGGTAGGTACCATAGGGGTCTACCGCGGAGGGCGAACCCACCTTGGGTCCATCCTTAACCGTCAGGAAAACTTCTTTGCGCGTATTGCGCGCATGATTGTAGTTGGGAGTGCGTCCATCGGGACCATTACTGAAAGCATAGTACTCCATATCACGCAAAATGGAGAGCACCTCCGCATTGTTCGTGAAGTTGTTGCCGCTGCCCAGACGCAAGGTCACCGGATAAGGCTCCTTGCGATCAGGCTGCTGGACCGGCCCCACATTGTTAAAAAGACCATAGGTAAAGTCATACACACCGGAGCGGTCTGTCGTGAACTTGGAGGTCGGCAACCTGCCATAAGAGCTCTCATATTGCGAAATGGCGGCTACCAGGTTGGCAATTTCCACTTCTGCCTGCTTAATTTTCACCCTCGACTTGGCTTTGGAAACCGCAGGGAAAACCATCCCGGCCAGAATCGCAATGATGGCAATCACCACCAAAAGCTCAATGAGCGTAAAGGCTCTGTTTTTTCCATTCATCATTCTCATATCAGTCTATCAGTTCTTCTACAATTCTTTTAAAAATAGTCTTTCCGTATTTCCGGTTTCATCCCGTTCCAGTTGCCAATCACATAGTATTCCACAAAGCGGCCCTGCTCGTCCTGCTTCACCATGTTCTGGCGCGACAACTGGAACTCGGCCCATAAGTCAAACTTCCCCGGATTATTGGTCGGCTCGCTCATATTGTAGTGCCACGGATTGTTCACTCCCATCTTGCGCCACGCTTTGCCTCTGCTATCCAGGGCCGACTGGTATAAAGGAGCATTCACGGGAACTCGGAATATATCAAACGTTAGCGTATGGTTGGCGTTGGTCAGTCTCCCCAGCTTGCGCTGGCTATAGCTGCCCATGAAGTTTCGCACTCTTGAGTCTCTCTCAGAGGCATTCATGATGCCGTCTCCAGCATTGCCAAAAATCGGTTTCATTTCCGCCGAAGTTAATAAATGCAAACTCCCCGAAGGAGTACGAACATGAGGGGAAGAAAAAGCGTTATTGGTAACCAGGCAGCCGGTCAGCTCCAGAACCAACTGGTTGGTAGCTGAAGAACCCACTACCTGATAGCCGTTCCCATCCTTCATCTGGTTATCGGGCGGATAAACCTTGTAGCGGTCTTTGTAGAGTTCAATGGCCGAAACCAGTTGCGAGAGCTCGCCCTGAATGCGGGCAATCCTCATCTTGCTGGAAACCAGGCTCGATAAACCAATCATCATTCCAGCCAAAAGACCTATCAGAGAAATTACCACCAGCAGCTCTATTAGCGTGAACCCCCAGCGGCCACTCCTCATCAACAGGTTCTTATCTGATTTACTAAAGCACACTCTAATCTTCTCTGAAGCAGGTTATTAAATCAAAAAATGCATTTCATGCTTTTCCCATCACCTTGGCATCGCAGTTTTCGTGCCAAAACTCTCTTCGCACTGGATTCCGCTTTGCACATGGCGCTCCACTTTCCGCTGTTTGCCTTTTATTCACCATCACCATGCTCGACATCGCCCATTCCATCCATCAAAGCAATCAGAGGCATGAACATCGCAATCACAATACTGCCAACAATTACAGCCAGGAAAACGATCATGACCGGCTCCAAAAGCGAAGTCATGGCCGCCACGGCGTTATCAACCTCTTCATCATAGTTATCGGCAATCTTCATCAACATTTCCGGCAAAGCACCGGTCTGCTCGCCGACATCGACCATCGAGATCACCATCGGCGGGAAAATCTTGGAGCTCTCCAGCGGAGTCGTAATGTTTTCACCCTCCTTCACGTTTTCATGGACGCTATGCACCGCGTTGGCCACGATCACGTTACCGGAGGTCTCCTGCACAATGGTGAGCGATTGCAAAATCGGCACACCGGAGCTCACCAGCGTCCCCAGGGTCCGAGTGAAGCGGGAAATCGCCACCTTCGAAATCACCGGACCAAACACAGGCATCACCAGCTTGAACTTGTCAAACAGGAACCTCCCCGTCTTGGTCTTAACCAACAATCGGAAAATAATGACGAAAACTATAACGCCAATACAGGTTTCTGGAAAGTGGTACTGGATTGTCTCGGAAATACTGAGCACCAGCTCCGTAAAGGCAGGCAATCCCTGTCC
>JAGVTF010000314.1 GCA_019136955.1 Verrucomicrobiota bacterium | reverse complement strand
GCTTTCCATGTTCTCTGCCTCAACTTTGTACCATGAAATTTCAGGACGTTTATTGAGCCTGACGGCAACATTGCGTGCGACATCTTCAACAAAAACCGGAGTCTCATAGGCTTGCTCTGTCACGTACTTTTCATCCACACGCTTTAAAAGCGTATAGAGAGAGCCACTGGCGCTTGACTCAATAACCTCTATTATCTCTTCAAACCAGACATGCTTTTCCGCCCTGAATGAGACGGTGACTTTTCCTCGCTGGTTATGCGCTCCATGTTCACTAATTGCCTTGGAGCAAGGACAGAGCGTGGTTACTCCGGCAGCGATCATGGTGACGATATCAATTTCCTCACCATCCAGTGTTGCTTCAATGCGAACGGTATAATCCATCAAGCCGGTTTGCCGGCTTATTGGTGCTTGCTTCTTAATGAAGTAAGGAAACTCCACCTCCAGATGCGCCACACGGGCTTTAAGACGTTTTTGTATAGCGGCTAAAAGTATACTGCTGGAGTCTATATGAAACTCATTTCCATGTTCGTTCAAAACTTCTAAAAAGCGGCTCATATGAGTTCCTCGATACTGGCGAGGCAAATCCACATACATCCCCAGCTCAGCCACTGTACTCTGGGAGCCGTTAGCTCTATCCAACACCAGGAGCGGATAACGGATTCCCTTCACTCCTACCTTATTAATATCTATTTGCCTGTGGTCGGCTTCATTTTGTTTATCGCAAAGAGATGACATAATTAATTCTTGGTAAGCTGCGCAAAAAATTGAACAAATGAACGAAGAGCTCTAGAGCGATGACTGATATGATTTTTAACATCCTCCCCCAGCTCAGCAAAAGAGACTTGATACCCTTCCGGTATGAAAAGAGGGTCATAACCAAATCCATTTTTGCCATGTGGTTCCATGTCGATTTTCCCTTCGCAGACTCCCTCAAAAAATTCGGTTCTCTCCAGCAAGTCTTCCATATCAGCATTCACTTCAACCTCGGTCAGTGCCAATACACAGCAGAAGCGAGCGTTTCTCTTGCAAGGTGGTACCTCTTCCAAATCGCGAAGAAGCTTGGCATTGTTAGAAGAATCTGTGGAATTACTCTGCTGCCCCGATTCAAGAGCTGCGTACCTGGCAGAGTAAATACCTGGTGCTCCACCCAGAGCATCCACTTCCAGGCCTGAGTCATCCGAGAGCAAATACCCTCTGCCCAAAGGGAACACTTTCCAAAGCTCTTCTATACCTTGAGAAAAAAACCAACTGAGAAGAGAGGCGTTTTTAGAAAAAGAGTTCTCCCTAAACGTTTCACCCTTTTCTAGAATAAGAGGAACCTTGGAGAGGGCCTTCAATGAAAGAATGCGGAAGGCAGAGGTAGATTCAGTTGCAAGCCGGGAAAGCATAGCTGATATCTCTTCCACCTTATGTTGATTTTGGGTCACCAGTAAAATTGTTTTTTCTTCCATTTCTAGTCGGTCTTTTTTGATGGGTTTGTTTTATATTTCTGCAAAAGAGTCTGTGCATATTTTCTGGCTGTCTCCATCTGTCCGCCCAACATTCGTGAGAGTTCAACCAGGCGTTCTTCTTGATTCAAGCGATTCACATGAATATGAGTTTTCTGATTTTGAGTCGTTTTTTCTACAGAAAAATGAATGTTTCCGCTGGCTGCCACAGGAGCTAAGTGGGTAATACAAAAGACCTGCCTCTTGCGAGCGATCTCACGCATTTTCCTTCCCACCGAGAGAGCGGTCTCTCCTCCTATATTTGCATCCACCTCATCAAAAACCAGGACGGGAACAGAGTCAGCTTCTGCCAGGGCAGTTTTCAAAGCCAACATTACACGCGCGATTTCTCCCGAAGATGCAATCGCTCTAAGCGGCTTGGGCGGCTCCCCTGGGTTGGGGGAAAAAAGAAACTCAATGCGGTCCATGCCTGTAGAGTTAACCTCGGATGCGCTGTTTTCCAAAGAATGAAGGCTGATACTGAAAAGACTCTGCTTGAAACCAAGCTCTTTTAAATGCTCCAATACTTTTATCTCAAGAGTTGGGATCAATTTTTTCCGTTTTTCAGTCAGCTCCCCTCCCCACTTGCGCAACTGAATATTCTCTTTTTCGATAACTTGATTTATCTCAGCTATCTCGACATCGCGATTTTCCAGTTGAGCCAGCCGAGCACGGGCATTTTTTTCAAAATCTAAAATCTCTTCTATCGTTTTGCCATACTTGCGCTTAAGCCCGTTTATCAAGTTGAGACGCCCTTCTATTTGTTCTAAGTCACAAGGGTTTACCTCAAGGCTTTCGATATAGTCAGAAAGTAAGGATTGCATCTCGGTCCACTGTTCATAGAGCAGCTCAAATTTTTCAGTTATCTCTTTTAAACCGCTGGAATCCAGGCGGGCCGCTTCATGCAGGAATCTGCCCAGTAGCCCAGACTGAGTTAAAATAGAATTTTCATCTTCAGACAAAACATCCATCCCCGCCTGCATTGCGCGAAGGATATCAACAGAATGTGCGGCACGAGTGTAACGGTCATCCAGGAGGCTATCCTCCTCGTTGAGAGAAGAAGACTCAATCTCCTGCACCTGGTAGCGAAGTATATCCAACTGCTGGCGGTAAGCTTGCTCATCCACTACAAGCTCCTTGCGTTTTAGTTCATACATACGCAAATTTTTAAAACTTTTAGTGTATTCATTAAGCGCTTGACTGTAACCAGGTTGAGATTTTCCGAAGGCATCCAAAACTTCTAACTGGCGAGCCAAATAGAGCAATGACTGGTGATCATGGGGGCCATGAATATCCACCAGCCAATCGCCCAGTGACGATAAAGTAGCAACGGAAACTGGCGTTCCGTTTACAAGCTGTCGATTGGGGCCGGTCAAACAAAGCGTACGTTTAATTCGTAGAAGTTCTTCTTCGCAGGGCTCAATCCCCGAAGAATCCAAAAAAGCAGGAATGGGTGCCAAGACTTTGGAAATGTCAAAAACAGCCTCCACCACAGCCATTTCTTCTCCGGAGCGAATAAGGTTTTTATCTCCCCTCAAACCTAGCAGTAACCCCAGAGCTCCTATAAGAACCGATTTACCTGCACCGGTTTCGCCTGTAATTACGTTAGCCCCCAAGCCTGGCTCAATGTAGATATCTTCTACAAGGGCAAAGTTTTTTACTCTGAGATAAACCAGCATGGAAAGAGGTTCAGTTTTTTATTCACAATTCCGATATTCGGGCACATACTTAACTTGTGCGTGTCATAATATGAGCAAAAATCAGCCCACATTCAACTCTTCATTCTTCAATTCAGCAGTATCGATTCATGTTTAGGCTTTGTTTTTTAGGTACAGGTACTTCCCAGGGAGTTCCTATCATCGGCAAAAATTACCCCGAATCCTTTCTGAGCAATCCTAAAAATCACAGGCTCAGGCCGTCCATTTACGTGGAAACCCAAACCACCTCTTTGGTGGTGGATACAACTCCCGAGTTTCGAATCCAAATGCTCAGAGAAAACATTAAGTGGCTCGACGCCGTGCTAATCACCCATGCCCACGCAGACCACATTATGGGAATGGATGACTGTCGCCGCTTTTGCGATATCCGCGGAAGTAAACCGCTACCCATATATGCTATTGAGCAGACCATGAAGATTCTTAAAAAAGTTTTCTTCTATGCCTTTCATGATGGGCCACATCCACGCGGTTATTTCATTCCCGAGCCCCATATTGTAACTACAGAGTTTCAAGTTGGAGATCTTTCCATCCGTCCAGAGCTGCTAGACCATATTTACATAACATCTTGCGGGTATCTTTTTATCCAAAATGGGGTTAAGAAACTTGCATATTTAACTGACTGCAAGCATGTTCCCGATGAGGTGATTCAAGATATTCAGGGCGTTGAAGTGCTCGTTTTGGATGGGCTCAGAATAAAACCTCACCCCACGCATTTAAACCTGGAGGAAGCTATTGAGACTTCAATGCGTACACAGGCCAGACAAACCTATCTCACTCACCTGACAGACGAATACAACCACGATGAGCACCAAAGCTATCTGTCTGAAAATTACGACAATATCCAGTTGGCTTGGGATGGATTGTGGATTGATATCTAATTTAGCCAACCCCGACTCTCTGCTGGTCGATATCTGAGAAATGTCAACGACAAGGCACCAGGGCCAGGCGAAAACCTAAACTCTCCAATCGGTAATTAGGGCTGTAACTGGCACGAGCTGCTGAACGGCAGCCTTTAGCATAATACCCCCAGCTTCCACCGCGCCTGACATGTGCTGTCCCTTTATCTGGCCCCTGCGGATCAATCGCCGGGCCGTCCGGATACTCAGCATACCAGTCAAAGCACCACTCCCAGACATTGCCATGCATATCATAAAGCCCAAAGTTATTAGGCTTTTTTAAACCAACTGGATGGGTCTTGCGCTCTCCATTTTTATCATACCAGGCCACCTCTGCCAGATTGGCGCTTTCTCCTCGGCAGTCTTTATCCGAACAGTCCAGGTTTTTCCCATTGTTGAGAGCTGTCATTGTGCCACCACGGCAGGCATACTCCCATTGCGCTTCTGTCGGCAACGAGTACTCCCAGTTCGTCGATATGCGGCCGGCACTGCGCTCAACTTCAGTAAGTTTTTGGCAAAACTCCATTGCGTCTGCCCAGCTCACTCTTTCAACCGGCAAAGTCGCAGCTTTCCACTTTGAAGGATTGCTTCCGCTCAAAGCTTCCCACTGTTCTTGCGTGACCGTATATTTTCCCAAATAATAACCTTTTGTCAGGGTTACCTCATATTGTTTCTCTGAATCTTCTCGGCCTCGTTCATCCTCCGGGCTACCCATCATAAAGGTTCCCGGCGCAATATATAGCAATTCAAGAGTTACGCCTGCAGGAAGAGAGACAATCCAGTTTTCACTCTCAGGAGGAATATCCTGACCCAAAGTCTGGCTGGAGCAGAGAGAAAGGAAAAAGAGAAAAAGCAAAGATGCAAGGAAGCTTTTTTTAAAGTGTTGGCTTTTGTTCATTGAAAGTTATGATTCCTCTTCTTCAGAAAAAACAGATTGTGCCTGCTTTATATCTTCAGCAATTTGGAGTCTTAAGATATCCAGTGAGGCAAACTTCATCTCATCACGCAAGCGTTTCAAAGGAATGACCTCTATGGTTTTCCCATAAATGTCTTCCTTAAAATCGAGAATATAGACCTCCACGCGAAGCTTTGGATCAGAACAGCCAAGAGTTGGACGAAGACCAATGTTTAAACACCCATGAAACTGGCGATTTTCTATAAGGACGGTTACCGCATAAACACCGGCAGGTGGAGTGGCGCGATCAATTACAGACAAGTTTGCTGTTGGATAGCCGATTGTCCGGCCTATTTGATCGCCTACC
>JAGVTF010000246.1 GCA_019136955.1 Verrucomicrobiota bacterium | reverse complement strand
ATTCAAGATAAAGTAATGAGAGCCCAGAAAGTTGGGGTTAGCTGCTCCACGCTCTACATAGCGTCGATAAGCGAGTCCCCGGTCGCGCTGAGTTTCAACGGCACGCAGGCCGGTGGAAGGCAATCCACGGTCCAATGCGCCAAAGTGAAATTCGCCAATCATAGTCGGTTTATTGCAGCGGCGGGCCACTTCATCAACCGAGTCCAGGTGAGGCACAAACTCATATGAGTTGATCGTGAAGACGTCAAAAACTTCACCGGCTTTATACATCAAATCCGAAGCAATCCAGGCATAGCGCATACCCAGATTCAGGTGATGCGGGTCCACCTTGCGAAGTTCCCTGGCGGGGATTTTGACGTATGCAGAGACCATTTCTTCAGAGAAACTCCAGAGGTCTTTTTTGGCTTCTGGCGATTTGTCTTCCATTCTGCGGAAGTTTTCGCTGATCAGCTCATCGAAGGATTTAAGCTCACTGTTCCAAGCTTTGTTGAGGGCATCAATCTCTTTGTACTTTTCCTCCATTTTTGCAGCCAGGGCTTTTCTTGTAGCAGTGCCTGGATTGGCCTCGAGCATTTCCGAAGCAAGGTTGAAGCTGCCAAATCCCCATTCGGGCTCATTACGCATAAAGTAGCCAATCAGCCAGGGGTCTTCTTTATAGGCTTCCATCTCTCTGGCATATTGAGCAGAGTTTTTTTCATACTCGGAACTGAAAACATCAGGGAAATCCCGAAAGAGCATTGTTTCTGTTCTGGGGAAGCTGCCCAGAGGGAGGACGTATGGGATTTTCTGACCACGAAATGCTCTAATATCAGACCAGTTGCCGATGGTATTAAATCCCCATTGGCTCAGACGCGCTTTGGTAATAGTGCGCCAGCTGTCTTTCCAATTCTCTGGGCCGAAGGCGCGAATCAGGTTGGCAACAGGGAAGTTTGCTGTCGTTATGCCTTGCCAGTCTCGGCCCTGGGCTACCCTGTAATCTCCGTTGGACTCGGGGAGCCACTCAAAGAGTTTTTCCATACCGGGCAAAATAGTGGATGATTCACCTGCACCGACACAATCCATGCCCATGCTAAAAAAGCCACACCCCTCCGGGTCAATCATCCACCAACGGGTTCCATCGTGCTCCACACGGAAGTACCCTGAGGCATCAAAGCGTTTTTTGAGCGTGCCGCCGTATTGGCTTAGCTGGCTGCTGGGTTTATAGTTTTTAGCACTTTCGAGTTCAGCCTGAAGCTGCTTCTTTAGGGCCTCAATGCTGGGAGTTTTGCCCGGCCAGTCTTTTATAGTGCTTTGTCCCATCGCATCGACCAACTTGACATCTGGCAGCTCAAAAGTGGGCTCTGAGCTCAGGAGTGCTACGTTAGCGATATAAAAAGTTTCAGTGGTGTCCCGACCTGTGTGCTGGATAGTCAAGGCCATTCGATCCAGTTCCTCCAATGGAAGGCGTCTTCCCTGAACCACTCCTTTTAAGCGGGCGGGGTTTCGCTTCATGAATACCTGTTGTGCGTTTAAATGGCTCAAAGGGAAGGTCACGCGAGTTTTAAGCTGAGGCATGATGCCGATTTCAGCATGGATGGACTCTTTGGATTGTCCTTTAGCGTAGGCACGCAAGGCGAAGATGCCTGAGTGGTCTCCGTCATAATAGATGTCAAAGGCCAGGCATTCTGCTTTATCCCAATCTTCAGAACGCAGCTGAAGGATTTCTTCAGAGCGGGTAGCTTGAAGCTTAAGAACAGGCTCAGAAAACTGAGGTGCATCGGTTTTCAAAGTAATGCACTCCTTACGCCCTGCTCCTATGAGGGAAGAGAGTGAGAACTCGTGAACCGTCTTATCCTCTCCGTAAACGGATGCTGCCTGCACGCTTAGAGCGCATCCGCAGAAGAGGGCAATCAAAATATTAAATACATTCCGCATAAGAGAAGCAATTTAACAGATTGTTTATCTTGAGTCAATAAAAGGCAGAGCCAGGTGAGAAGAAACTATGAAATGATTTGTCAATCCCGCCTGAAAAAGCTAGGTTTGTCTTGAAACCGGGGGCACTCCCCGGCTGAAAGGTGTGAATCATGACCATAGCAGTCTATCCGGGTAGTTTCGATCCGATTCATAACGGACATATTGATGTTATTGGGCGCGCGGCCCGGATTTTCGACAGAGTAATCGTCGCCATTGCCAATAATGATGCTAAAACCCCTTGCTTTAGCTTTGAAGAGCGGAGGTTCATGGTTGAGGAGGCCCTTCAGGGCTACTTCAATGTGGAGACCGATATTTTAGATGGTCTCTTGATTGACTACGTCCACAAAAGGAATGCGGGGGTTATCGTTCGCGGTCTTCGAGCTGTTAGCGATTTTGAATATGAATTTCAAATGGCACTGATGAATCGCCGTTTGGGAGGAGAGATTGAAACATTTTTTTTGGTTCCCTCTGAAGCCCATACTTTTATTAGCTCGCGGCTGGTCAAAGAGGTCGCCCGCCTGGGAGGTGAGGTGGCTTCGTTTGTGCCGTCTCATGTTAAAAAAGAACTCATAAGGAAACTACTGTGAAAAAGGAAATCTTTGGTGCCCTGGTAGAAATAAATCTCAAGCAGCTGGAAAAGGATGACCTTCATCTGCAGGGTGTGTTGCCGGCTGAGGAGCTTGATATCCCGCATGATGATGAGTGCATTGAATTGCAAGAACAGGTCCACTATAACCTTCATGCCAGTTTACAGGGGCACTTTGTCTTGATCCGAGGTTTGGTTAGGTTTGTGCTGGATTGCGAGTGCGTGCGTTGTTTGAATTTATTTAGAATGCCTGTTGAGCTCAATTTTAATGAACTGCTGGCATTGGAGGGTGAAGAGAGTGTTGAAATAAAAGATGACAGCATAGACTTGACTCACTACATCAGAGAGGATATTCTCCTTGCGTATCCACAGCATCCGCTGTGTGATGAAGACTGCGACCGGTTACCCCAGATGCCGTCGCGAAAAGGTAATAAAAGGGGCGCTCATGTTGAATCGAAAAATTCCTCGTCCACATGGGCTGAGCTAGATAAGTTAAAGTTGGATTAGATAAATTAAGAAGTATTTATGGCTGTACCAAAAAGGAAACCGTCTCATAGCCGTCAACGTATGCGTCGCGCTTATAACAGTGTGATGAAGCTCCCTCAGCTGGGAGTGTGCCCGCAATGCGCGGCACCCTATCTTTCTCACAGGATTTGTCCTTCGTGCGGATATTATAAAGGGCGTCAGGTAGTTACTGTATCGCCAATCGGCTAAACGCCAAGAGTTGTTTGGTTAATGCGGGAGTGCGAATTGCGGAAGTCGCATCCCGCTTATCTCTTTTATTATGCGTGTCGCAGTTGATGCAATGGGTGGGGACCACGGGCCCAGCGTTGTGGTCCGGGGTGTATTGCGCGCGCTTAGGGAGGTCTATTCTGTTTCCAAGGTTTATCTGGTCGGTGACCGGAAAATACTGGAAAAAGAGCTTACCAGTAACCAGGGTTTTGATCCTCGCCTGGAAATCAAACATGCTTCGCAGGTGCTTACTATGGAAGACAAGCCTGTGGAAGCGCTGCGCCGTAAAAAAGACAGCTCTATTGCTCGTGCAGTAGAGCTTATTAAAAAAGGCGAGGCTCAAGTTTTGATTTCACCAGGCAACACCGGTGGTGTTGTAACTTCAGCTCACATTGCCTTGCGTCCACTTAAAGGGATTGATCGCCCCGCCATTGCCGCAGTCATACCAGCTCAGAATAATTCTTTTGTTTTGCTGGATGCAGGAGGGTTTGTCGATTCGCGCCCCTATCAGTTGCTGCAATATGGCATCATGGGGAGTGTTTACTCGCGAGAGGTCCTGGGTTACTCCAGACCGCGGGTGGGGCTTTTGAGCATAGGGACTGAAGACCTGAAAGGGAATGAGCTGACCCGGAGCGCATTCAACCTTTTTTCTAAAATTCATGAGGCTCAAATTGTTAATTTCATAGGAAATATCGAAGGGCATGACCTTTTTGATAATAATGTGGACGTAGTTGTTTGTGATGGCTTTATTGGCAATATCGTTCTGAAAACCTGTGAAAGCATCGGCCAACATCTCCTGAGCTGGATTAGGCACGAAATTTCTCGCAGCCCTACCCGTGTTCTGGGTGCGATGTTGGCTCAAGGGGCTTTTAAATCAATCAAAAGTCGTTTAGACCCGGAAAATACGGGCGGAGCCCCTCTTTTGGGCCTTAATGGAGTCGTTATGAAAGCCCATGGCTCGGCCACCGACAGAGCTATTTTCAATGCCATTCGCCTCGGTGCAAATGCCGCCCATCAAAATATAAATCAGATTATTATTGATGAAGTGGCGGATGCGGATAAAGCGCTTCTATTGCAGTAAAAGAAGCGCTCCCGAAGGGTTGCTTTTTGTGATCACAGAAAATATTAGATATCAGATGCTAGATGAGTGAAATCAAATCAGAAGGACTAAGACATTTTTATTCCTGTAAAATAACAGGTACCGGCTCTTATCTCCCAGAGCGCGTCGTCACTAATGCCGATTGGGAGAAGCTTATAGATACAAGCGATGACTGGATTGTGGCGCGCACGGGTATTAAGGAGCGTCGCTTTTCGGCTGCAGACCAGTACACTTCGGATATGGGTACTGCCGCTGCCAGGAAAGCAATCAAGAAGGCCGGGATTAGTCCTGAAGAAATTGATCTTATCATTGTAGCAACGGTGACTCCGGACCATATCTTTCCTTCCACCGCAGCACATATCCAACATAACCTGGGAGCTACCAGAGCTGCTGGATTTGACCTGCAGGCTGCCTGTGCCGGTTTTCTCTACTCAATGGAGGTCGCCAGCCAATTCATTGCAACCGGGCATTATAAGAACATTCTGGTGGTCGGCGCTGAGAAGCTGACAGCCATCACAGATATGGAAGACCGGAATACCTGTATCCTTTTTGGAGATGGTGCGGGAGCGGCTATTTTGAGCAGGACAAACTCAAAGGCAAAAGGTTTTCGCTCCTGTGTACTCCAGATGGATGGCTCTAAAGCGGATTTGCTTCAAGTACCTGCTGGAGGTTGCCGGATACCTGCATCCCCTCAATCCTTGGAGGCAAGGTTGCATTATATGAGAATGCAGGGCAAGGAAACCTTTAAAAGTGCGGTAAGCTCTATGGTTGATTGTGGGAGAGAGGCTCTGGAGCGTGCCTCCTGCACTGTTGAGGATGTGAAGCTGGCAATCTTCCATCAAGCTAATTTACGGATTATTAAAGCTGTGGGTGAGCGCCTGGGCCTTAAAGAAGAGCAGGTGTTCATTAACTTGAATAAGTATGGCAATACTTCAGCTGCCTCCGTGGCGATTGCGCTTGATGAGGCTATAGGAACCGGTTCAGTTCAAAACGGTGACAAACTGCTTT
>JAGVTF010000232.1:1434-6819 GCA_019136955.1 Verrucomicrobiota bacterium | reverse complement strand
ATATTTTAAAATTCATTAAATAGAAAAGTCCCTGTACTTTACAGATTCTTCTCTCTGAAAACAAAGTTTTTGTTAACTAAGTGGGACGCCATCCTCTGCATCACAGTGAAAATGTAGATGCACTTGTCACTATTGTCAAGAGGGACAACGTATTCACAAGGTTTTGTAATGGAAGAGTAAACTGCTTTTAGGCGGAAGGGGTTGAGTCTGCTTCTTTCTTTTTCCAGGCGACTAAAACTTCTTGCAGGTAGCCCTTTCTCAGGCGGGTGGTCCAGCCCTGGTTTCTCAAGAGTCTTTGGAAATTGCGCAGTTCATGGAAGTGCCGCTGATGGACTCGGCCTTCGGAGCGGTGAATTTTCCCCATAATTTGAAAGCCACGAGGAGAAAAATCCGCCAATATGATCTTGCCTGTCGTCTTTACCACGCGCTGCATTTCTTTTAAAACCTGCTCAAAATGAGGGATATGATGTATGGCGTTCATGGTGATGACTGCGTCAAAAGTTTTATTCGGCCAGGGCAGGGTAGCCGCATCCTGGACGACGTAGCTGATTTTCTCTCCCACTCCGGCATAGGCAGCGTTCAGCCTGGCATACTGCTGCTCCTGGGCCGATACATCCAGCGTAATGAGCTCTTTTACATGGGAAGCCACTGCGGTCATGAAGCGGCCCTTGCCAGTACCGATTTCCAGAACCAGCTCTCCCAGCGGCAAAGATTGCTCCAGTACAAATTTGACTCCCTCTTCGTAGTCGTAGCCCCGGGCTTTGTTTTGGTTATCCCTTTCGATTAACTGTTTATGATTCTCGATAACTTCTGGACTCAGGTCTTTTGTCTCTTGTTCGCTTTCGGTCATATTTTATTTAAGGTTATTTTAAAATATCCATTATATCCCGTGGTCGAGAATATCCATTGTTGATAGCAATTTGGCGCAGTGTTTGATTGCCAGAAGTCTGAATTCCCTGATTACTCAATTTTTCCAAGGCAGCATCAAGAGCAATGCCTTGCTGGCTGCAATACTCTTCCAGCGTCAGAG
Source organism: Verrucomicrobiota bacterium (assembly GCA_019136955.1). Lineage (GTDB taxonomy): Bacteria > Verrucomicrobiota > Verrucomicrobiia > Limisphaerales > UBA1412 > UBA1412. Next base: position 5,789 of record JAGVTF010000232.1, on the reverse strand, counting down.
ACCCTGCACCGCTACCACCACCGGTTCCAGCGCCTCCACCTCCACCCAGGCCTTTCCCCATGGAAGCGCCCTGCCTTGAAACAGGGTGAGCGTTCCCAGAGATAATTTCATAGATTCTTTGTGGAGAGTATCTGGATTTTTCGGCAATATCTTGTACGACAGTTTCTTCTGTAAAACCGGTAATACCCTCCTTCTGAAGGCGTTCAATGGCTGTAGCTGTTTCGACATGGGCCACTTTGGCCAGCTCTTGCAGGGTTAACAGCTCGGCATGAGGGGTGGGGGCAGGTCTGAGGGAATCGGGCCAGCTTTTGCCGACCTGATCGCCCAGATCAACCCACTGTGCCAAGGGGGGCAGGTTGAGCCGTGTGCCAAAATAGATCGAGAAACAGATGAAAAGAGCGATGAGCCACTCCCAACGAAATCCATAACGAGATGTTTGACGGTTTTTGAAATAGCTGAGCAGCGCCTTCCAGTTGTAAACCAGATGAACCAGAGAACTGAAGAGAAAAAGGAGAGAGAAGCAGAGATGCAGCGCATTCCACTCCTTTTTGGTCAGGCCCAGCAGCGTCCAGTCTGTCCAATTGGCAACTCGCCCAGGGGGAGATACGTAGAGAATAGAGCCGCTCAGGAGCAGGATGCAAAAGGAAATAACCAAAACGATAGAAGCGACAGCCCTCCACGAGAGGGGTTTCTTTTGAGCAGGTATTTGTTTCTCTTGCATCATATAACAAGTGTATTGGGTAAGGACCCCAGAGTCAAGAAGTGATGTTGCGCCGTCTCTTGCGGGTTCTGGATAAGCGTCAATTCGTGCGGATGCTCATGAGACTCATGGGCAGGATCAGAGGGATGGCCAAAGTATCCCAGCAAAAATGCAACAGCAAGGCCGACCAAAAGAGAGATGGAAAGCTTGAGCCTGTCATGAGCATGAAATTGTAGCTCGGGGAGCAGGTCTGCACTGGCGATACAGAGGAAGGTTCCTGCACAGAAGGCCAGTGCGTTGCCTTGAATAACAGGATTGGCTTCGGCTATTGAGGCAACTCCCAGGTAGTAGAAGAGAGCCGCCAGAGGTGTCACCAGCGCAAAGAGCAGGTTGACCAGCTGGTGGAGCGAGCGTGAGCACCCCTCTGCAGTCATGAGCGTAGAGATGGCCGCAGCTCCAAAAGGTTTATGCAGGATGACGGCCAGAGCTACGCCAAGACCGGCCCATGTGCTCTGGAGGGGATGAGCCGCAAAAGTAGCCGCTGTGGCCAGCACGATTCCATCTACCAGAGAATGTAAAGAAAGCCCCACCGTGGTTCCCAGCCAGGAGAGTCCTCTGTGGTGCTGGTGTGGCTGAGTTGCTGAAAAGGAATGCGGACCATGCTCAGAGTCCGCTTCCAGAGAGTGATGGTGGTGGTAAAGGAAAAGCCTTTGCAGGAAGAACATGAGGAGAAAGCCGTATAGTACCCAACGCATGGTCCCTGCCGGTGAGTGGTTTTGGTGAATTGCATGAGGGATGAAGTTTATCAGGCCTATGCCGAGCATCAGGCCTGCCACAGCGCTCAATGCAATTTGCAGGCGGGTATGAGTCAGGCGTAGAGCCTGGATAAACCAGCCGCCCAACAGGGCAATAAAAAAAACCGCCACACAATAAACAAAGAGCATACTTGAGGGAGTTAAAAGTATTTTCATATTTGGGCTCTTATTGCTGCCTGAGTTAAAAATTGGCTTTCGTTAATATACAGATTTTATACGGGAGATGATTTCTTAATAATTGGAATCATCTCCCGTCCCAATTAAAAAACCGGTTATTGGTTTTTTGTTTTGGCTAATTCAGCCAATTGCAGCTGAATTTTTTCCAAGTTTTGGCTCAGTAGCTCGACCTGTTTTTGAAGATGGTCGAATTCCTGCTCCAGTGGTTTATCAGTCACCATTGCAGTAACGGCTTCTGAAGGAGGCATCGGTGCCGTGGGCACCTGGCCCCAAGGGGGCATGGCGTAACCCTGGAAACGCCGGCGTCCACGGCGTCCGCCTCTGCCGCCACCCCAGCCTCCTGCTCCACCCATGGGGGCAGAGCTCCATCCTGGTTGATTATATCCTGCGCAGTAGCCTGCGCCGCGACCGCTCATCGGTCCCTGGCCCATCGGGCCTGTTCTATCTCCACCTGGCATAGTTTATTTCCTTTCTTTTACTGGTTATTAGATTTTATGTTTTACTTTGTATGATGGAAAGCTTTCCAGTTAAAAAGGGCGGAAGCTCTTTAACCATTTTTTTTGGCCTCAGGCTTGTCCACGGCCACGGCCTTGACCACGGCCTCCTCCTCCGCCTCCACCAGCGCCCATACCGCGGCCACGACCGCCGCCCTGACCACGACCCATTCCGCCGCCCCGGCCTCGGCCCATACCACGGCCGCCAAAGTTTTCTACCTGACCCTCTGTTTGTCCCTGGTCACGGCCTGGGCCACGACCACCTCCACAGGGTCCCATTCCTTTACCGGATTTGGGGCCTTGCCCCATTGGACCGGTTCCATCTCCCATGGGTGTCATTTTTTGTTCTTTCTGATTTGGGTTTGTTTCATTTTTTTGAGTTACCGTTTCGGCTGGAGCTGGCTGGCTCTCAGTTTGAGGAGCGGTAAATTTGTTTTTATGGATGACGAGGCTTCCCACCTCGCTGCCAATGTGTGTGCCAACCAGAGGGCACTTCACTTTGAGCAGGAAGTAGATCGAGCGCGGGTAGCCCACCAGAGTTTCGTAGTTGGCCTGCCCCTTGGCAATGACCATATCGGCCTTTTTGAATCGCTCCACGAACTCCGGACTGCAGTAGTCAAGGAGGGTCCCCGGGCCATCGTTGCCGTTATCGATTACCTGGCAAAGCTCTTGCAATCGGGCTGCCTGAGCATCCTCCATGAGCGCATCATTGATGGCAGGGCCACCTTTGACAACCACGGTGATGCCGTCGCGGTTCAAAAGCTCGATGAAGAGCCGGTCAAAGACGATCTCGCCTGCATTATCGGCCAGGTAGAGAATGTCTTTGGCTTCCCTCAAAGTGTCTAAGAATTCATCGACCTCTCCCAGTAGAGGGTCTTCATAAGATTTTTCCAGTAAAGCCGGGATGTCATCGGTATCCAGGTTTGCATTAACCCCATAATCAATAATGTTGCCTGCGATAGCCATGCGGGCAGCATTGACCAGAGGCGTATCGGATTTGAGGATGATCTCTTTCCATTTGGAGTAGTGCTTCCAGGCCATGCGGTTGGATTCGCGTTTGACTTCCAGGAAAGGGTCGTCAAGTCCAGACTGTTTGCGCACCTCCTGGTAGACCCACTGGCTGAGCAGGGGGGCTTGCCGCAAATTGAGTTCGCTGGCATAGCGGAGCGTTTTACGCAAAACCTCTTCATGAATCGCTTCATCAGGAGTCGCCATTCGAGCAACATGCAGGCTCTGCCGTACCAGGCAGGGAATACAATCCAAAGCATCCATCATAAGGAGACCTCACCATCTACCGGGAATGAACCCAGGCTTTTCTTTAACTTTATCTGCATCGTATAGAAATTCATTTTATCTATTTCTAAAGGGTCTGTTTTGGTGACCACGTCGCCGGCGCCGCCGGTAGCCATGCTGAAACGAGCAATGGTCGCGCCGGCAGCCGGGCATTTTAAATCGTAATTCATCAAGAGAATCCGCCAGGAATGCGGAAAGTACCTCCTGACACTCCCCGCAAACATGCGCTAAAACCTCTATGTTGGCCCGGAGGAGCTCCTGCAAAAGCGGATGCGAAACCGCACCGCAAATCAGAACATTCACACCTGCCTGCTGAAGCTCGACCACAAGCGAACTACCCGCGGAAGGCTCAATAAGAAGCTCCTGCTGCTGGGAGGGGGTGCCATTCTCAAGGTGAACCAGCCAAAACCGCACTGCCACATCCAGCACTGGGGAAACACGCCCCATCCAAGTTGGAATACCAACTATCACGAAATAGTAATGAGCTCAAAGGATGCCAGCAGTAAAAAAGAGGAAAAAATCAGGTCTATAACTTCTTTGTAATAAAGATTTTATAAAATATAAAAAATCTTTTTATAATGAAAAACCGCTGGGACAGCTTGTTCTTTATATACAAAAAGCATTGCAAAATGCAATACTTCTGAAGGTCCGCTTTCTCAGAGTTTACTGATTAAAGCTGGAGCAATTTCATTTTGCGAAAGAGGGTGCTCGGGTTGATGCCAAGCTCTCGGGCGACTCGTGCTTTATTGCCTTTGTTGCGCTTTAGAGATTCTCGAATCATCATCTCTTCTACGGCTTTAAGAGTCCTGGCGCTGCTTGTGGCAGTTGGGTTTTCAGTGGAGGTTTGCCGCAAGTGCGGCGGCAGGTGCCGTATCT
>JAGVTF010000232.1:0-1421 GCA_019136955.1 Verrucomicrobiota bacterium | reverse complement strand
CGTATCTCTATGAGACCACCCTGGCAGAGCACAAAGGCATGTTCGATGATATTCTGCAATTCACGGATGTTCCCCGGGAAATCGTACTCCATGAGCCGTCTCAGAACGTCGGGGATGACGTCGCAAACGTCTTTACCCTGCAAGCAGTTAAAATGGGTGATGAAGTGCTCGATAAGGAGAGAAATATCTTCCCGACGCTCCCGCAACGGGGGCAGCTCAATCCGGATAACATGGATTCGATAGAAGAGGTCTTCACGGAACTTTTCTTCCTGAACCAGTTGCTCCAGAGATTTGTTGGTCGCAGCAATGATTCTCGCATTGGTTTTCAGCGGTTCAAGTGCTCCCAATGGTTCATACGTTTTTTCCTGGAGGACGCGGAGCAGGCGTACCTGCATGGCCGGAGAGATATCGCCTATTTCATCCAGGAAAAGGGTCCCATTCTGGGCCAGTGCCAGGCGGCCAGGCTTATCTTTGCGTGCATCGGTAAAGGCTCCGGCTTTGTAGCCAAACAGCTCGGATTCCAAGAGAGAATCGGGCAAAGCCCCGCAGTTGAGCGCCACCAGTTTTTTGGTGCGCTGTTTGGACATGTTATGTATCGCCCTGGCAACCAGCTCTTTGCCTGTTCCGCTTTCTCCTTCAATGAGTACGGTGCTTTGGCTTTGGGCAATGGATGGAAGGATATCAAAAATTTTGCGCATGGCGGAGCTGTGGCCAATAATTCCGGCAAATTGACTCTGTTCCTGCACCTGGCGCTGAAGCTCTTCGACCGCTCGCAGGTCTCGGAAGCTCTCCACCCCTCCCAGCACGTTGCCTTGAGAGTCTTTGAGGACAGCGGTGGAGATACTGACCGGGATTTTTTCACCCTTTGCATTTACGATATAGACCACTTTGTTGATGATCGGCTGGCCTGTGGTCAGGGTACGTTTCAGGGCGCAACTGCTTTCGCAAATACTGGTCCGGAACACATCATGGCAGCGGCGCCCGATTGCCTCAGCCTGGTCAATACCGGTGATTTGCTGGGCCGCTTTATTGAAAGATTGGATGCACCAGTTGTTGTCGACAGTGAAGACCCCGTCAGGGATAGAGTCTAGCAGTTCTTTCTGCATATCTATAGGCAGAGTAGCAGGGAGTATTGCAAAATGCAATGGAATAGTTCTGTTTCATTGCGTTTTGCAATTTGTCGCTCTGACTATTAGAATGCTCACCACGTTGCCCAATCTTATTCCATAGAGGGAATATGCTCAGCATGTGCGGCGTTTGTGCGGTGTGGTTAATACGATAAAATAAAAATTTATGAAAAAGAAAAAACATCCTTTACAGGGGTCTGTTTTACTGCTCTAATGGTCGCGGTTTATGATGAGTGCTGTTAAAACATTGCCTTTAGTGATTGCACTGGCGGGTGCAGTAATCCTCACCGGATG
>JAGVTF010000315.1 GCA_019136955.1 Verrucomicrobiota bacterium | reverse complement strand
AGAGTATCTTCTTATACCCAGGCGCCACACTGCGCATACCTGCCAGGCGCTCATAGAACCAGACGTTCAGGTCACCAATCAACATCACGTGGTTGTGCGAGTTCATCCCCGGATTGGCCGTATCGCCATTCCAGAGCTCCCAGACCGTGGTGGCGCCATTCTTCACCATATAACCCCAGCTCGGGTAATCGGTGTTGGTCACCAGTCTCCAGGAAATATCCGAGCGGCCATAGTCTGAAAGCACACGGTTCAAATACTGTGCGCCGATCAGGCCCGTTCCGATATGACCCTTGGTGTGAACCATGATCTTATCGATCAACTGCTCAAACACAGCCTGCTCCTCACCCTGAGGCACCATGCCGAAGAAGAGCGGCAGCACGCTGGAAGTCTGCGAGCCGTTATCGAAGCACTTCTTATCGGCATTGTAGAACTTCTTGATGAAGGCAGCCTTCATCTCTTCCGCGCGCTGGGCCCAGACTTTGGCGTCGTTACCCTTATCAATCAGGCGTGCATATTTTTCCATCAGGCGCAAGTTCCCGTAGAAATAGGTGCTCGCAAGCACTCCGGGGGCCGTCTTGCGCAGCGGATCATTGGAGTGAATCAATTCCGGGGATTCCGGCGGGCAGCACCAGTCGCCGTAGGTGTCTCTTTCAATAATTCCATCCTTCACATACTGCTGCATGTGATCCATCCATTTCTTCATGCTCGGATAGTGCTCTGCCACGATTCCGATATCGCCATACTGATTGTACAGTGCCTCGGGGATAATGATTGAGGCGCTCGGCCAGGTCACGTCATCGTGGTAAAAGGCCCAGTAATTCGGGGAAACAACCGAGAGACTGCCATTTTCACGCTGTGAATCGGACATATCGCGCAACCACTTCGAGTAAAGCGGCGCAATGTTGAAGATCATGCTCTCACCCAGCGATTCAGCGGCGCGGTCTCCCAGCCAGCCCAGGCGCTCATCACGCTGCGGACAATCAGTCGGCATACTCCGGTAGTTACCACGCACACCCCAGAAGATGTTGTGATAAATCCGGTTCACCAGCGGATGGGAGGTCTCAAACTGCCCTATCACATCAAGGTCATCATGAACCACGCAGCCCAGAATATTCTCCGGAGTCAACGTCCCCGGGTAGCCGCTCACTTCCACGAAGCGGAATCCGTGATAGATAAAGCGCGGCTCATAGGTCTCCACACCCTGACCCTTCATGATATAGCGGTCGGTCACCCGTGCACTGCGCAGGTTATCCATGTAGAGCGTCCCATCCTTTTTCAAGGTTTCAGCATGGACCAGCTTAATCTCTGTACCGGCCTCACCCTTGGCCTTAATCCGGCACCAGCCCACCAGGTTTTGACCCATGTCGACCATGAAGGTTCCTTCACCTGTCTGGGTCACGCTCTTGGGAGTCAAAACCTCGGTCACGCGAATCGGCGGCATCATCTGCGCCTTGAGCTTGCCGGTGGGAAGCTCCTCTTCACTGATCTTGACCGCCTGGAACCAACCTTCAGGTTTGAAGTTCAGGTCGTTCCAGCCGTTCAGCTCCATCCGAGCGTCGTAGGTTTCGCCGTCAAACTCGTTATTGAAGCGGATCGGTCCCTTGTCGGTCGCCACCCAGCTCTCGTCAGAGACAACCTCCTGGATCGTCCCGTCTTCATACTCCACGCGCACCAATACACGCGTCATCGGCGGACCATAGTGCTTGCCCACACGCGGGTTGGTAAAGCGGCCATTGCCCAGCATCACACCCAGCACGTTCTGCTTCCTGTTCAGATTCTGCTTGATGTCAAAAGTCTGATAAGCAACCGTCTTGGTGTAGTCTGTCGCCATCGGGTCCAACACATGGTCGCCAATCTTGGCACCATTAAAATAAAGCTCAAAGAGCCCCATACCGGAGATATGAGCCAGAGCCGACTTCACCGGCTTATCCGGGTTCAGCGTAAACTCTTTGCGGAAGAGCAATGCCGGCAGGTTCGGCAGACCGGAGTCTTCACCCGGCTTGCCCCAGGGCGATATACCAATAGCTCCCTGAACCACCGTCGGGGCCCAACCCTCCGTGCTCACCTGAGCGCTGCCCCAGCCTTCGGGTCTGGTCTTGGTAGATTGCCAGCTATCATCCGTTGAAATCAACTGCGTGGAACCATCCTCAAAAACAACCTCCACCAGAGCCACCAGACCGGCATAGCCATCAGAACTATTTTCGGCCGATACATGAATCGTATTCTCACCGGGTTTGACAAATTCCTTCAGGTCAAAAACCGAAACTTCCCTCCAGTTATACCCGTCAGCGGCACCTTTTCCATTGAGGTAAAAGCGGTAAGAGTCATCCGCCGTGGCCACTCCGACAACCGATTGAATCGCCTTATCGGTAGGTAACGTAAAGACCTTGCGGAAATAGCGCTCGCCCTTGGCTACGCTGCTCGGCTGGTCCTTGCGGGCCTCCTCAGTCCAAATCCACTTGGCGGTCTTGTAAAAGGTATCCTTGGAGCCCTCTTTCTTGAACCCCATATCCTCGGGGTTAACACCGACCCACAGGGAGTTCTTCCAGTCACTTTCCTGCTCCGGACCGTAGCTCCACATTGCCGTCGGGCTCCACTCCGAAGCCTCTCCGGCGTTGTCCCAGACACGAACTTTCCAGAACACTCTCTTCATCCCGTCCGGACGCTTGCCTATATAAGGGAAGAGATGCGACCAATCGCCCTCGATCTTACCGCTCGAGTAGAGATCAGCCTCCTCCGGCGTCAACAGTGCCTCACTGGTAGCAGCCAGCACTTCAAAAGCCGTTTGCATTTCATTCTGAGCATCAGACTTTAACTTCCAGCTCAGGCGCGGAGCCTCAGCATTGATGCCAAGAGGATCCACCATGAACTCACAGCGCAAATCTTCAAGAGTAACCTTTGCGCAGGCGCCCGCAGCCATGCCCATCGTCATGGCTAAGAGGCAGATATTTCTAAAAATACGCTTCCGTTTCACAGCCCTTATTAAACACAAATTAAACGTTAAATGAAAGCAAAAAGAAGTTTTCCCTGCTAAATTTTCTCATTTTCTCCCAGCTTCTTCCAATCGGCTGCAAACCTTTTCTATCCCCGTTCAGAGCTCTTCCCCCGCTATTTCGGCTTGCTGTTCCTCTCCAGAACCGTATTCCAGCTCCAGTCCGCCGCCGTCAGCAATTCTCGCAATACTCCCAGGTCTTCCACAATCAGCTCCGGCTCAGAATCCTTTAACTCTTTCAGCCGTGTATAGCCGGTCAAAACTGCGCAGGAGTGGAGCCCCCCATGATGAGCCGTCTCAATATCATGGACCATATCGCCAATAAAGAGGGTCTCTTCAGGCAGAATCTGGTGCTCCAGGATAAGCTCGCCAATCCTCTCCTTCTTATCCACTATCCCCAGGTAGGGATGGTCCAGATATTGATCAAAACCAATCCGCTCCAGCAAAGACTCGTAATGCTGCCGCTGCATCGAGCTGAAAAGAAAAGTCCGCTTCTGGTTGGACTTCACGAACTGCAGGAAATCCTCGGCATGGTCCAGCGCATGGACGGTGTTCTCCAGAGGGATATAGGCCTCATGGAACCAGACTTCGAGCTGGTTCAGGTCACAGCCCGGCGCCATTTTCTCGTAAAAATCGGTGAAAGGCAGGCAAAAATCAGCTCGGAACTCATCAAGCGAGAGCTCTTTTTTGCCGAGCTTTCGTAAGGTGAAGTTCGTCGCCCCCATCACCGGCGGCAGATCATTTACAAGCGTTCCGGACCAGTCAAAAATAATATTCTTTAAAACCACCTCTGTCTCTCTCTTTCCCTATTTATCGCTCCCTTTGCGGACCGCCTCTTTCTTTTCTTCCAGCTCTTCCTGCAGCCGCTTCCGCTCCGAGACTATCTGTGCCTCTATCTGGTAGTAGGCCTCGGGGTCATTGTCCTGGGCCGCTTTTTCCAGTTGCGTCTTCAGCAAAAGCTCCCGCTCGGCCAGCTTGGCCTGATAAAGCTTCTCGAGCTCGGCCAGCTTCTGCTTCTGCTCATCACTCAGTTTGGCGATCTTCTCCTGCCCAAACCGTTCCATCGCTCGTTCATATGCACTTTTCATAGCACCTTTCATTTTACTTACCAGCCCCGCGTATTGCAACGCAAAGAAGCCTGCCAGCGTATCTTTGCCCCACTACGTCTCTGCCACTGTCGATATCTCTGCCGGTAGTTCAAAAAACGTCGTTTTAGGGCAGAAACCGCTCTTACGGCTTGACCTCTCCGCTGCTTTGTGAGAGACTCGCCCCGCTTTTTGGTATAAGCCAGTGTAGCTCAGTGGTAGAGCAGCGGTTTCGTAAACCGCAGGTCACCGGTTCAAGCCCGGTCACTGGCTCCACTTTTTTTTCATCCCCGTTTTTCCCTTCGCCTTGCCTCTAAAAAACGGTTTGTCAAAAAATAAAAAACATTGCTTTTTCAGCATCTCTTTTAGATACTTCCACTTAGATATTTTTTGCATAGCAAATGATTAACATCCAAAATCCGCAAGATTGCTGTGGCTGTGAAGCCTGCGTGGCAGTATGTCCGCAACAATGTATAACGATGCAGGAAAATGAAGAGGGGTTCCTCTACCCCGTCGTCGATGTATCAAAATGTATTGAATGTGGATTATGCAACAAGGTCTGCCCCTGGGAGCATATCTCTGGAGCTCCTGGGCCTCTGGCCGAGCCAATCGTCTATGCAGCCTGGAACCTGGATGAAGAGATCCGTCGGCAAAGTTCTTCGGGCGGAGTATTCACTGTCCTGGCTGAGCATGTTCTTAAGCAGGGCGGGATTGTGGTTGGGGCGAGTTTTGTCCAAAACTGTACAAAAGTTGAACATATCATTGTTGATTCTCTTGAAGGGTTGCCCCGCTTACGAAGAAGCAAATATGTACAAAGCAGTATATCCCCCAGCCTATCTATCACGATAAAAAAGAGACTTCTCTCTGGCAGCAAAGTCCTCTTTACAGGGACAGGCTGCCAGGTGGCGGCCATCAGAAATTTCCTGGGTAGGGATTACGAAAATTTCTATGCCTGTGACCTGATCTGCTTTGGCGTTCCTTCCCCAGGCTGGTACAGGCGCTATGTGGAAAAGCTGAGCCAAAGGGAAAGTGAACCCCTTGTGGCAATAAACATGCGCAGTAAGCATGAAGGCTGGAAAAACTACGGGGTTTGCGAAGAATATACAACAAAAACAAAGTTTTTCAGCGTACATCAAAGCGTCTGGTCACACAGCTTCTTGAAAAAAATCGCACACCGCTATTCCTGTTTTGTCTGTAAATATGCGCGTCTGGAGCGGGCGGGCGATATAACATTGGGAGACTTCTGGGGGGTAAAAAATAAATATCCCCAATATGACGAAGAGGATAAGGGTACCTCGCTTCTCCTCGTGAACAGT
>JAGVTF010000109.1 GCA_019136955.1 Verrucomicrobiota bacterium | reverse complement strand
TGCGTTTTCCAGTCGAGCTGGGCAAGTTCTTCAGGGAACCCATCTTTTACTTTGAACATGCGTGAGACCAGCAGGTTCATGTTTACATAAATGCCGTTGGCCTTGAGCTGGGCAATGAAGTAATGGAAATCATCAAGCCGCTTGGCATTGATATGGCGTGAGCTGCCATTACTGTAATCCAGGAGAGCATCGCACCAATCGTTATCAACATGGTGGAAACGGACGCCATTGACCCCAAACTTTGCCAGGCGGCCGGCCACTTTGGATGCCATTTCACGTGGTGGCAATCCAGCCTCAAAGGTCATGTTCATTCCGATAAAGCGAATTCTCGGGTCGGCATCGGTTGCTTTAGCGCCTGCACTCAGGACCAGATGGCCAGAGGGAGAGACGCGGATCCACTCTGAAGTGATTGGTTTGTTGAAGCTGGCTACACTGACGACTGTTTGCGAAGTATCATCCCATGGAAGAACAAAAGGGGTAAGTTCTGAGCCAAGAGCACGCTGCGTAAAAGATGCCGTGCAAGCCAGGAGAAGGAGGAAGAGCCAAGATGGTTTTGGGGCAAAGCCTCTCAAAGATATTTTCGCCCAATATCTTTCTAATATTCTTTTCATCACAGCCAAAGTATCGGAAATCTCGGGCTGGTGCTCAAGTCTATTCTGACTGAAAAGACTAATGAATCTTAAGGATACCCAAAATAAGGAAGGTCAAACCAAGCAGTGCTCGGCCTGCAGCGAATGCTTTCAGGCGAGTTGTGGAGGCCGTGAGCCAGTTGAGGAGGTCCCGCATTTTCCACGGTACGGCGGTAAACCAAATCCCAAAAAAAACCAGGATCGTTGCCACGCTGGGAAAAAGAACGGCCCAGGAGCTATCTGCATAACGAGCTGTATCGTAGATCAATTTGGCAACCAGAAAGAGAAAAATGGAATAGGAGCGTACTGCCAGGAAATCCTTTACATAAAGGCCAACACCTACTGCCAGAAGAATGAAAAGAAAGAACATCGGCCTCTTCATTTGGGCAAAGTCGGCAATATCCTCATTGTGAAAGTGCCAGAGAAACCAGACAGAACTCACCACCAGGAAGAGATAGCCCCAGGGCAGGGAACGCGGAAAAGATAAAAGCAGGCGGCTACATGCTTCAGGCCTGGCAAAGACAAAAGCCGATGAGCCCAGCAGTAAGATCCCCAGGATAACTGAGAGGGTAGAAAGCGTTATCATTTATTTTTTTCCGTTTCAATCGGTTCACCATAGAGAGAATACTGGCCGGCACGGACAATCCGAAACTTTCGGATGGTTCCCACCCAGGCAGAAGGGCCCTCAAAGAGCACAATCTTATTGCAACGGCTTCTGCCCTGCAAGCGATTTACATTGCGGCGGCTCACCCCTTCCACGAGCACCTCCTGGATTGTCCCTATCTTCTGTTGGTAAGACTCGCGCGCAATCTCATTCACCAACGCCATGAGCCTGGCGTGGCGCTCTTCGCGCATCTCCATGGGAACTTGATCGGGCATCTCTGCGGCGACTGTATACTTGCGGGGAGAGTATTTAAAAATAAAGGCACTGTCAAATCGAGCCTCACGGACCACATTTATCGTTTCCTGGAAGTCTTCTTCGGTTTCGCCTGGGAAACCGACGATGATGTCAGTGACCACACCGATGGAAGGTTGAACAGCGCGGAGCTGAGCAAGGATTTCCAAAAAGCGCTCAGCAGTATAGCCTCGGCGCATTGCTTTTAGAATTCTATTGCTCCCACTTTGGAGGGGGATATGCGCGCTTTGGCAAAGTTTATTTAGTCGGCCATAGGCCTCCACCAAGTCCATACCGTAGCCTTTAGGGTGGGGGGAGGTAAAGCGGATGCGCTCTATACCTTCAGCTTTCTCCACTTCTTCCAATAGTTGGACAAATGGGGAGAGCCCTTCTGGCGAGGGGCGGATTAAGCGCTTGCCATAGCTGGTGACGATCTGCCCCAGCAGGGTTACCTCTTTGACTCCGTTTTTGGCCAGGGAGCTGCACTCATCAACGATATCGGCGATGGGGCGGCTAAACTCTTTGCCTCTCGTTTCGGGGACGATACAATAGGTGCAGTATTGATCGCATCCATGCATGATATTAACAAAGGCGGAAACCAGCGGTGAGTTTGAATTTTTCTCGGGCACGATGTGGTCTTTCAGAAAAACGGGGGGAGCCTCCATCCCGCCACAGTCAGCGATTTTTTTCTCCCTGTCTGTGAGAAGCGCCTCAAGGTATTCGGGCAACTTATGGCTGCGGTGGGTTCCCAGGACCAGTTGTAAGCCTGGGATTTCCTCGAGTAGTTGTTCTCCGTGAGCCTGCGCCATACAGCCGAGGAAGCCGAAGAGCGGTTTGCGCTCCTGGAGTTTGGACCTTCCGATTAGCATCCTCATCTTGTTCAAAGCTTTTTGCTCTGCGTTGTCACGCACGCTGCAGGTATTGAGCAGGATAATATCGGCAGATTGCTCTGAATCTGTGAGCAGATACCCTTGGGATGCAAGCCGAGAAGCCAGAGCTTCTGAATCACGTTTATTCATCTGGCATCCAAAGGTTTTTATGTGAACCGAATACATTTTTATTTTGATTGCAATAAGGAGCAGGACTCTTAAGAGCCGGTGCTCCTTAGCAAGAAGATTTCAGCCTTGCGAGCTGTGAGAGAGCCTAGTTTGCATGTTGCAAAGGGTCAAGCGTTTTTGTTATCCATACAATAAGAGAAAAGTGATATTTCCATGGCTTTAAAATTCATTTAAAAGAAGGTTAAAATTTTTATAGACGAGTTGCATTGAGACTGTTAAAATCCCACACGCCATGAGGGTACTTTATCTGAATGGGCCCAACTTGAACATGCTCGGTGTTCGCGAGCCGGCGGTTTACGGTAAAACAACGCTGGAGGATATTGAGCTACAAATCAAGGAAAGAGCGTCTCAGTCTGGCATTGAGGTAGAGTTCCGGCAGAGCAATCACGAAGGCGAGCTGGTGGATTGGGTTCATCAGGCGCGAGGAACGAGTGATGCGATTGTTCTGAATGCTGGCGCTTATACTCATACAAGCATAGCTTTGCGCGATGCCATCAGCAGCGCAGGCGTGCCTACAGTGGAGGTTCATCTGTCGAATGTTTATTCGAGAGAGGAGTTCCGCCATAAGTCCCATATTGCTCCTGTTTGTGTAGGGGTCATTTGTGGTTTTGGCATGGGCAGCTACCTGCTGGCCTTGGAGGCAGTGGCACAATATACCAAGAATGTGGTCGCTAAACCCTGAGCGGAGCGATGAATAATTGCGCAGGGTATTTTAATTTTGGACATAAAAGACATTAAGTCGCTGATTGAATTAATGAAGCATAACTCACTCTCCGAGTTTGAGCTGGAGAACGAGGGCTTCAAAATTAAACTTAAGCGTGCTATGGGCTGCGCGGACGTGGAGGTGGAGCAATTCGCCGAGGCCCCTCGCGCAGCGGCACGCACTGGGCGCAAAGGTTCTTCGCGTACTCCTGCATCTGAGGAAGAGGAGGCTGCTGAAGACCCAATGCTGATAGATGTCAAAGCGCCCATGGTGGGAACCTTTTACCAATCACCCTCTCCGGAATCGGCTCCTTTTGTGGAGCGTGGCACTCAAGTCAACCCAGATACCGTGGTTTGTATTGTGGAGGCCATGAAAGTGATGAACGAAATCAAGGCGGAGGTGCGAGGTACGGTTGCAGAAGTGGCGGCCACCAACGGCAAGCCAGTTGAGTTTGGACAAGTCCTTTTCAGAATTAAGCCTAACTAGATAGAGATACCTTTCCTTTCCTCTTCAATCGAATCCTATGTTTGAGAAAATCTTGATTGCAAACCGCGGCGAGATTGCGGTACGGATTATTCGCACTTGCAAGGAGATGAATATTCGCACGGTTGCCGTCTACTCCGAAGCAGATGCCAACTCCATGCATGTACAACTGGCGGACGAGGCCGTTTGTATTGGCAAAGCTGCTGTTTCCGAGAGCTACCTGAGAATAGACCGCATTATCAGTGCCGCAGAGATTACTGATGTCGATGCCATTCATCCAGGCTATGGTCTCCTTTCTGAAAACGCCCACTTTGCCGACGTTTGCGAGAATTGCAATATCAAGTTCATTGGACCGAGCTCCGAAGCGATGAATGCTCTCGAAGATAAGGCGGTGAGCCGGCTTTTGGCCAAGAAGGCTGGGGTTCCTACGCCTCCGGGCTCAGACGGGATTGTAGATAACCGAGAGGATGCTTTGGATGTTGCCCGTAAGATTGGCTATCCGGTGATGATTAAGGCAGTGGCCGGTGGGGGCGGTTGTGGTATGCGCGTGGCGCATAACGATATCTCCCTGGTTAATAACTTCCACGCTGCCAAAACTGAAGCTGAGAAAGCGTTTGGTAATGGCGGCGTCTACATTGAAAAGTTCATAGAGGTCTCCCATCACGTTGAGTTTCAAATACTGGCGGATAATAAAGGCAATGTGATTCACCTGGGTGAGCGGGATTGCTCTATTCAGCGCCGAAACCAAAAGTTGATTGAAGAGACCCCTTCACCACTTATCCTGGGCAAGTTTAAAGATTTGCGCAAAAAGATGAGCCGAGCGGCTATCGCTGTAGCCAAGGCGGCGCGCTATACCAATGCCGGAACGGTAGAGTTCATTGTGGATGATAAGGGAGAGTTTTACTTTCTGGAGATGAATAAGCGCATTCAGGTCGAGCATCCGATTACAGAAGAGGTGACCGGAGTGGATATCGTGCGTGAACAGATTGCGATTGCTGCGGGTAAACCTTTGAGTATTAAAGGAGATATGGCGCCCAAAGGGCACGCGATTGAATGTCGAATCAATGCTGAAGACCCAATGGCCAATTTCCGCCCCTGTCCGGGGACCATCCGGATGCTCTACACTCCCGGGGGGCGCGGTGTTCGCTTTGATAGCCACATTTATGCGGGATATACAATTCCCCCTTATTATGATTCTCTCCTGGGCAAACTCATTGTTTGGGGCAAGGATCGCGGAGATGCCATTGAGCGGATGTCCCGCGCTTTGAGCGAACTGATGATCAATGATGTCAAAACAACGGTGAATTTTCACCAAAGAATTTTGAGCAATCAACAGTTCCGCCGCGGCAATTATGCAACAAACTTTGTGGAGAAACTCTTACAGGAGACGGCTGAAAAGCCTCAAAATGTCCCGGTTTGATTCTTGCTTTAACGTTTGTTTGAAGATTTGTTTTTAGAGGGGCTGCTACTGTTGGTGGCCCTTTTTTGTTTTTAATTTCTGTGCCCGAGCCTCCATAGAGCTGCCAGCAGGACAATGGCAGAGCTCAGAAGGACGATAACGGCGCCACTGGGCAGGTCTGTCCAGGCTGAGATTATAAAGCCGCCCAGGCCACTGAGCATTCCAAAGAAGGCTGAAAGCAAAATGCAACGCAGGGTGCCGCGGGCAAGCTGAAAGGCAGCAGCAGCCGGGTT